>QHTW01000018.1:0-892 GCA_003220955.1 Gemmatimonadota bacterium
ACTCGCTCGGAGCTCATGACCGTGATGACGGCGGGGATGGCGCACGTCTCCGGGTCGATCATGGCGGCCTACATCGCGTTTGGCATCGAGGCGCGCCACCTGCTCACGGCGGTCATCATGACCGCACCGGGCACGATCATGATGGCGAAGATCCTGGAGCCGGAGACGGAAGTCCCCGAGACGCTCGGCGGCGTCAAAGTGGATATCCCGCGCACCGATGTGAACGTCCTCGATGCCGCGGCGCGCGGCACGAGCGACGGCCTGTATTTGATGCTCAACGTGATCGCGATGCTCGTCTCGTTCATTGCGCTCATCGCTTTGATCAACGGACTGTTCGGCTGGATCCACGGAGGTGTAGCCTGGTTCCCCGCCACCCTGCAGACGGTGCTCGGCTGGATCTTCCGTCCCATCGCCTGGGTGATGGGCGTGCCGTGGCATGACAGCGGCGCGGTCGGCGCCCTGCTGGGCGAACGGATGGTCATCAACGAATTCATCGCCTACGCGCACCTCGGCCCGCTCAAAGGCAGCCTCGATCCGGTGTCGTTCACGATCGCGACCTTCGCGCTCTGCGGTTTCGCGAATCTGAGTTCGGTAGGCATTCAGATCGGCGGCATCGGTGCCCTCGCGCCGGAGCGCAAACACGACTTGGCGCGGCTCGGATTCCGCGCTATGATCGCCGGCACGCTCGCCAACTTTCTCTCGGCGACGCTCGCAGGCATCCTGTTGTAATGGGGAAGGGGGATGAGGGAGGGGGGACGGGTGGGGTAGCTGCGGCAACCAACGCCGTGAAGCAGCGCCTCGGAACGCTCAACCCCCGGGTCGCGATCGTCCTCGGCTCTGGCCTCGGATTCCTGGCGGACGAGGTCGTGACGCCCATTCGCATTCCATACAA
>QHTW01000018.1:996-14191 GCA_003220955.1 Gemmatimonadota bacterium
CGGGCTGCCGGCGCGTGTGTTTGCGGAGCTGGGCGTGGAAATCCTCATCGTCACCAATGCTGCCGGCGGCGTGCGGCGCACGTTTCCGGGCGGCACGCTGATGCTGATCGCCAACCACATCAACCTGATGTGGCGCAACCCCCTGATCGGGCAGCCCGAGCCCGGCGAGCAACGTTTTCCCATCATGCACGAACCGTACGACGCGGAGTTGCGCACGCTGGCCCGGGGCGTGGCCCGGGACATGGGCATCCGGCTGGAGGAAGGCGTGTACGTGGGTTTGCTCGGCCCTTCCTACGAGACCCCCGCCGAAGTCCGAATGCTCGAGCGGCTTGGCGCCGATGCGGTCGGGATGTCTACGGTTCCCGAAGTGCTTGTCGCACGCTCGCGCGGCATTCGCTGCCTCGGCTTTTCCATTATTACCAACCCTGGGGCCGGGATTACCGGGGAGGCGCTCTCGCATGAGGATGTGCTCGCGGTGAGCGAGCGGGTCGCCCGGCGGTTATCCGTCGTCCTGAAAGGAGTGCTCCAGCGTCTCAACTTGGCCTGATCCTGACGTTCGTTTTGCAACCCTTTTCCCACCCGCTCTGTCTTATGAACTGATAACCGCCGCGCGCTGGCCGTCAGCGTTCGCGACCGGGGGTCCACCCTTCACCTCAGCACCCGGACGCATATGCCGACCATGCTCCAGCTGCTCCTCGCTCTGGCGGGAAGTCATCCGCCGCTTGTTGTCGTCGATTCGCCACCTCCCGCGCCCGCCGTTCCCGCCCCCGCCCCCGCGCCGCAGCAGCTGCGCGCGGTTCGGCTCGCCAGTGGCCAGGCGGTCAGCATCGACGGCATGCTCGATGAACCGCTCTGGCGGACGGCGGAACGGGTTACGGGCTTTGCGCAGCGCGACCCGACGCAGGGGGCGGTGCCAACCGAGAGTACCGTCGTCTACATCGCGTATGACGACGCCGCGCTGTATATCGGGGCTCGCCTGTACGACTCGCATCCCGATTCGATCGTGGCGCGTCTGGCCCGTCGCGATCAGGGCACAAACTCCGACCGCTTCCAGGTCTACATCGACTCCTATCACGACAAGCGCAGCGGCTTCTATTTCGGAATCAACGCCGCCGGAACGCTCTACGACGGCACGCTCTTCAACGACGACTGGGACGACGACACCTGGGACGGCGTGTGGGAAGGGAAGGTGACGCGCGACTCGCTGGGGTGGACCGCGGAGCTGCGGATCCCCTACTCGCAGCTGCGGTTCGTCAGGCAAGGCCAGTACGTGTGGGGCATCAATTTCCGGCGTGATATCGCGCGCAAAAACGAGTTTGATTACATCGTCTACACGCCGCGGGATGGTCGTGGCTTCGTGTCGCGATTCCCCGATCTCGTGGGCATCGAGCGGATCGAGCCGCCGCGCCGGCTCGAGGTCCTGCCGTACGCGACGAGCCGCGCGGCATTCACACGCCAACCCACCGGCAACCCGTTCAACGACGGCTCGAAATTCGAGCCGCGGTTCGGGGCGGACGCCAGGATCGGTCTCGGCTCGAACCTGACGTTCAACGCCACGATCAACCCCGATTTCGGCCAGGTCGAAGTCGATCCCGCCGTCGTGAACCTGAGCGACCGGGAGACATTCTTCAACGAGAGGCGGCCGTTCTTTGTCGAAGGCTCGTCCATTTTCCAGTTCGGCTTCGGAGGCCAAAGCAATTTCTGGGGATTCAACTGGTCGGGACCGAACTTCTTCTACAGCCGCCGGGTCGGGCGCTCGTTGTCCGTGCCGGGCGCACCCGACAAGGGATATGTGGACGGGCCCGACGGGGCGCACATCCTTGGCGCGGTCAAGTTGACCGGCAAAGTCGCGGGCAGCTGGAACGTGGGTGGCCTGACCGCCGTGACGGCTCGTGAGCGCGCGACGCTGCAGGACAGCCTCGGCGTCCGCTGGGGTCAGGAGATGGAGCCGCTCGCGGCGTACGGGGTCTACCGCGCCCAGAAGGAGTTCGACAAGGGCCGCCAGGGGCTCGGCTTTATCTCGACAATCGCGGGCCGGTCGTTCGACGATCCCGTGCTGCGCGATGTCCGCAACAGCAATTCGATGACGGTAGGAACGGACGGCTGGGTCTTTCTCGATTCGTCCAAAACGTGGGTGACAACCGCGTGGGTCGCGGGCTCGCGCATCGCCGGATCGCCGGCGCGCATGACGACCGTACAGCGGAACTCGGCGCACTATTTCCAGCGACCTGACGCGCCGAGTGTGCGAGTCGATTCGAACGCCACGTCGCTGACCGGTACGGCGGCGCGCTTCACGCTCGCCAAGCAGCGCGGCAACATATTCGTCAACTCCGCGTTCGGTGTGATCTCGCCCGGATTCGACGTCAACGATCTCGGATTCCTCTCGCGCACGGGCTACATCAACATGCACCTGGGAGGCGGTCGTACTTGGAGCAAGCCTGGGAAGCTGTTCCGCTATGCGGAGACGGGGGGTGCGCTGTTCCGCAACTATGACTGGGACGGCAACATCAACTGGTCGGGTGCGTTCAATTTCGGATACGTGCAGTTCCACAACTACTATTGGGTCAATTGGAACGTCGCGTACAACCCGTGGACGGTCGACAATCGCCGCACCCGTGGCGGGCCGCTGATACTCCTGCCGCCGGGCTATCAGTTCGGGCTCGACATGGGCTCCGACAGCCGCAACTCACTGACGCTGGGCATGGGGGCGTTCACGTACTTCCGCTCGTCGCAGGACGTCGAGTGGTCCACCTACGTCAACGTGCAGTATCGTCCGGCCGCGAATGTGTTGTTGAGCGTGGGGCCGAACCTGTACAAGCAGACTCAGCCGTACCAGTACATCACCGCGATCGCCGACACGACGGGGGGTGCGCCGAACACGTACAACACGCACTACGTCTTCGGCGGACTCAATCAGACGGAGCTGTCGGCGGGCATCCGCCTCAACTGGACCTACAGTCCGACGCTGTCGCTGCAGCTCTACGCGCAGCCGCTGATCTCGGCGGGCCGATACGACTACTACCAGGAGCTCGCGCGCGGTCGCAGCGCGTCGTTCATCCGGTACGGGCGCGACAACGGCTCGACGATCACCTACGTCGATTCGACCAAGTCATACACCGTCGATCCCGACGGCGCAGGCCCCGCGCAGCCGCTCTCGTTCGGCAAGCCCGATTTCAACTTCAAATCGCTGCGTGGCAACGCCGTGCTCCGCTGGGAGTACATGCCGGGTTCGACCCTCTACTTTGTGTGGACGCAGAGCCGGTCGATCGCGGACGATAACGGCGATTTCAGATTCGGTTCCTCGATGGGGAGCATGCTGCGTGCGCCCGCCGAGAACATCTTCATGATCAAGGCGACCTACTGGTGGAATCCGTAGGCTAAAGACCTTCGGTTGGCGGTCGGGGGGGCGCGGGCACAAAATGATTCAGTGGCCCGTGCCCCTTGTCGCTTCCGAGTCCCGGCGCAGCGGCAATCGCGCGATGGACGAAATCGAGTGCCTCCTCGACGGCCCGCTCGAGTGGCCGACCGAGCGCGAGGCCCGCGGTGATCGCGGCGGAGAGGGTGCAACCGGTCCCGTGTGTGGATGACGTGTCGATACGCGGATGCGTGAAGCGCCGCGTGGCGCCGTGCTGCACCAGCACATCCACCAGCGTGGCGGTATCCGCGAGGTGGCCGCCTTTGACGAGCGCGGCGCGCGCGCCCAGCGCGAGGAGCGCGCGACCCGCTCGCTCCATTTGATCCGGCGTCCGCACTGCCTCGTCGACGAGGATCTCCGCTTCGTTGAGGTTGGGCGTGATGAGGAGCGCCAGCGGTGCCAGCCGGCGTCCGATCAGCTGCTCGGCGGCGCGATCGAGCAGCCGGTCGCCCGACGTGGCAACCATCACGGGATCGAGTACGTAGGTGGTGAGCCGATGCTCGGCGACGCGTCGGGCGACGGTCTCCACGATGTCGGGAGATCCCAGCATCCCGCTCTTGAGGGCGGCGGGTCGCAAGTCGGCCACGAGGGCGTCGATCTGCTGCGCGACGAGCGTCGCCGGGAGCGCCTGCCAGGCGAGCACGCCGAGCGTATTCTGCGCCGTCACCGCGGTGATCGCGGTGGTTCCGAACACGCCGAACTGATGAAATGTCTTGAGATCGGCCTGAATCCCCGCCGCGCCACCGGAGTCCGAGCCCGCGATTGTGAGCGCGATTCTCATGTGTTTGGCAGGCGTGGCTTGGCGAAAGCAACGGCACAGGCAATTTTACTGGCACCTGTGACCGGCACGAGGACGCACATCCGCAGTAATCTGCAGTCGACCGTCCGCGATCTCCAACGCCGCAAGGCGCGCGGCCGTCGCGGTCTCGCGGTCGTGGAAGGCGTGCGGCTGGTGGAGGAAGCACTGGCAGCGGGTCTCGAGTTCAAAGGCGCGCTCGTCTCTCCCGACCTGGCACGCACGACCCGCGGGCAAGCGCTGACGGCCGAGCTGGCCAGCCATGCGATCGCGGTGGAGGAGGTCGGGTCCCGGACGTTCGGGGATCTCGCGGGGACGGACACCCCGCAGGGAATCCTCGCGATCGTGCAGCCCCGGCTGTGGGCGCTGTCCGATATCGCCGGCGGACCGATGCTGGTGGTGGACGGCGTCCAGGATCCGGGCAACGTCGGTACGCTGATCCGGACGGCGCACGCGCTCGGGGCCTCGGCGAGCCTCCTGCTGCGCGGCAGCGCGGATCCGATGAATCCGAAGGCGTTGCGCGCGGCGATGGGAGCGACGTTCCGGCATCCGGTCGTGCAGCTCGACGATGGTCCGTTCATCGCGTGGGCGCGCGAGCGCGGCGTCACGTTGTGGGCGGCGGCCGCCGACGGCGTTGCGCTGAACCGGGCGATCGACGCCCGGACCTCACGAAAGGAAGAGGGGCTGATTGCCGTGATCGTCGGGAACGAGGGCGCCGGGATCAGACCGCAGCTCAATAGCGTCGCGGCGCAGCGCGTCGCGATTCCCCTGGCGCGCGGCGCGGAATCGCTCAATGTCGCGGTGGCCGCCGGCATCCTGCTCTACGAGGTGGTGCGTGGGCGCTAACGTCGTCATCATCATCGGCGCCGTGCTGCTCGGCCTGTGCTTCGGCAGCTTCCTCAACGTCTGCATCCTGCGGCTGCCGCGCGACCAGTCGCTGCTCAAGCCGCGCTCGACGTGCCCGAACTGCAAACAGCCGATCGCGTGGCGTGATAACATCCCGCTGTTTTCGTGGCTCTGGCTCCGCGGCAAGTGCCGCTGGTGCCACAAGCCGATCTCCAGGCAGTACCCGCTCATCGAAGCCCTCGTCGGGTTGCTGTTCGGCGCGTCGGTCCTGGCGTACGGTCCCACCTTGCATGCCGTCGCCGCCGCGCTGTTTGGAACGATCCTGCTCGGTATCGCGATTACGGACGCGCGCCATTACATCATCCCCGACGAATTCACGTGGGGAGGTCTCGTGATCGGTCTGGTGCTCGCGCTCGGGGGCGGCGTCCAGGGATTCGTCCAGGCGCTGCTGGGCGCGACGGTCGGTTTCGTACTGCTGTGGCTCGTGGGACTGGCGGGGACGTGGGTGTTCAAGGAAGAGGCGATGGGCGGCGGCGACGTGAAAATGATGGCGATGGTCGGCAGCTTCGTCGGGTGGCGCGGCGTGTTGCTGACGGTGTTCGCCGGCGCGGCACTCGGCTCGCTGATTTTTGTCCCGCTGTCCATCAAGAAGAAGCGACTGGTACCGTTCGGGGTATTCCTGGCTGTCGGCGCGGTGGTGGCCTTCGTCTTCGGTGACGCCATCATCGCCTGGTACGGGCATTTTCTCAAAGGCGACTGACGAGCGATGGGCAATCCCTTCGAGGGACTCTTCGATTCCGGTGACGTGCTCGAGCGCGTCGGCATCGACATCACGGCGCAGGCGCGCCGCGGCGATCTCGAGCCGGTGCGCTGCCGCGACGCCGAGGTCGCCCGGGTCGTGGATATTCTGCTCAGGCAAGGGAAGAACAATGCGGCGCTCGTGGGGAAGGCCGGGGTCGGCAAAACCGCGATCGTGGAAGGTCTGGCCCAACGCATTGCCGCAGGAGACGTCCCGCCCGCGCTCAAGGATGCGCGGATTCTGGGACTGGATCATGTGTCCATGCTGGCAGGCACGTCCTTCCGGGGCCAGTACGAGGACCGGATGCGTCGACTCGTTCAGGCGCTGCAGGCCGACCGCAATCTCATTCTCTTCGTGGACGAACTGCACAACCTCATCGGGCAAGGCACGGCGATGGGGGCTGCGATGGACGCGGGGAACATGCTGAAGCCGGCGCTCGTCCGCGGCGACATCCGCGTCATCGGCGCGACGACCGGCGAGGAGTATGCCAAGTGGATCAAGACCGATCCCGCCCTCGAACGCCGCTTCCAGCCGGTCACCATCGAGGAGTTGGACGCGATTCAGACGTGGGAGGTGCTCGTCGCCCGCCGGCCGCGGCTCGAGCGGCACCACGCCGTCGCAATCTCGGACGACGCGCTGAAGGCCGCGATCGTGCTGACCGACCGGTTCGTGCCCGACCGCGCGCGTCCCGACAAGGCGATCGACGTGCTCGATGAAGCCTGCGCGCATGCCCAGGCGACTGCGCTCGTCTCGCCGGAGCTCGACAAGCTGATTCGCGACCGCAAGAAGGTCGAAGCACTGATGCGGCGCGGGCTGTCCGAAGAGACGGTACCCGAAGAGCCGATGCCGGATCTTGCCACGGTGCTGCAGCGATTTGGCGAAGAACTGAACGAGCTGCTGGGCGGCGAAGGTCGCCGCAAGAAGCCGCAGGAAGAACCTCCGCCGCCCTCCGGCGACGTCCGGCGCCCTTCGGCGCTCGAAGACCAGCGGGCCGACCTCGACGGACGCCTGCGCGCCGAGCTCGAGCGCCAGGGCATCGTCGTAACGGGGAAGGAAGTCGCGCGCGTGGTAGGGGTCGCCATCGGGAAAGGAATCGAATGGGCCGGCTGACGCGATCCGCCGGCTGGGTCGCGATCCTCATCCCCCTCGGAGCGTGCCGCGAGCGTGCGCAGGCGATTCAGAGCGAAGCGGAGCTGAAGGACATGGTGCATCACATGATGCCCATCGTCGCGCAGACCACGGGACTGTCCTTCAAGCGCGAACCGCTCGTCCTGCGCCGGACACGCACCCAGGTTCGCGACTACCTCATTCACAAGATCGATCAGGACCTGCCACCCGCCGAGCTCGGCGGACTGCAAGCGGCGCTCCGCTTGTTCGGGCTGATTCCCGATACGCTCGAGCTGCGGCCGACGATGATCGACGTGCTCACCGAACAGGTTGCCGGCTATTACGATCCCGATTCCAACGCCCTCTACATTCCCGAAGATGTCGAGCCGCTGCAGCTCCGCGTGGTGGTGTCCCACGAGCTCGTGCATGCGCTGCAGGATCAGTACGTCCACCTCGATTCGATCATCGAGCAGCGCCACGCGAACGACCGGCGGTCGGCGGCGCAGGCGATTCTCGAGGGCCAGGCGGTTGTCGCGCAAATTCCGGTGCTTATGCCGGAACAGAAGCCCGACACATTCCCGCTGGGCTGGTTCTGGCAGCAGCGCGCCGCGATGGCGGCGCAACAGGCCGGGATGAAGCAATTCGCGCGCGCGCCGCTCTGGCTTCGCGAAGGCCTCATCTTTCCGTATCTCGGCGGTGCTGACTTCATCGTCTGGTTCCGCCACAAGTACTTCGGCCGGTCCGTGCTCGCCGCCATGCCGCATTCAACGGAGCAGATCCTGCATCCCGACCGCTACGCGGCACACGACGAGCCGACCGAGGTGAGGTACGCCTCCGGCGAGGCGGACACCGTGCAGTGGGAAGACAATCTGGGCGAGTACGAGACGCGGTTGCTCTTTCAACAGCTGCTGGGCAATGAAGCGGAAGCGACGAGTCTCGCCACCGGATGGGACGGCGACCGCTACCAGGTGCTTGGTCCCAAGAGCGACGTCCTGGTGTGGTACAGCGTCTGGGATGACGCTCCGGCCGCGGGACGGTTTGCCGCCGGGCTGCAGCGCGCCTGGGCAAAGCGACGGGCAGCGGGGGGCCGGCGGTCCGAGGTCAAGCAGTTGACGATTGACAACAGGCCAGCGGTGCGGCTCGTCGATGCTCCAGCGGACTGGAAGGGGTGGCTCGCGCTCCCGACCGTGCACCTCAGCGGAGGAAACGAGTAATCGTGTAGATCAGCAGTCCGACGAGCCCGCCGACCAGTGTGCCGTTGATGCGCACAAACTGCAGATCTCTCCCCACCGCAAGCTCGAAGCGTCGTGACGTCGCGGCCGGATCCCAGCTCGCCACGGTCTGCGCGATCAGGTCACCAATCTCGTGGCGATACTTCTCGACGACACTGGCCGTGAGGTCGATGAGCAGATCGTCGATCTCGACGAGTAACGTCGGATTTGACAGCAGCGCCACGCCGAACTCGCTCAGGCCGCTGTCGAGCGGGCTCGGGTTGCCGTCCTTCCCGCTCCCGTAGTTCGCAATCGACTCTCGAATACCCTCCCACAGCCGGCGCGACATGTCGTCGCTCGCCGCGCCCATGAGCCACTCTGCCTTCAGCGCCTCCGCGCGCGCGATGACCTCGGGCGAATGCTGCAGCCGATCGATGAAGTCCCGAATCGCCGAGTCGAACGCGCCGCGCAGTGGATGGGCCGGATCATTCACCATGTCGTGCAACAGCCGCTCTACCGCGACGATGATCTTCTGGTAGATCTTGTCGTCCAGCACCGGCGGCACCCACCACGGTGTTTCGGCGCGCACGCGCTCGCGAATCAGCTCGCGGTTATTGCGCACCGCGTCCGCCGCGAGCCGGACTGCCGCGTTGAGCAGCTCCTCCTGACGGTTGTCGCCCAGCGCCATCGCCAGTGTCTTGCCGAGGGCCGGCGCGACGCGGAACGACATGACGCGATTGCGCACGACCTGCGTGATGAGATCCTGCAGCTCGTTGGGGGGAAGCGAGTCGAGGGTCTTCACGAGACCGCTGGCGAACTGCCGCGAGATCTGGCGCGCGTGCTCGCGGTCGGCCAGCCATTGCGCGGCCCGCTCGGCGGGGTGGACCCGGCGCAGATTCGCGGCGATGACCTCGCGCGACAAGAAGTGGTTCTGCACGAAGTTGCCGAGGATCTGACCGATGCGCTCCTTGCGCGTGGCGACGATCGCGGTGTGTGGAATCGGCAGGCCGAGCGGATGGCGGAACAGCGCAGTCACCGCAAACCAGTCCGCCAGGCCGCCCACGAGCGAGGCTTCGGCGGTCGCGCGCACGTAGCCGAGCCAGGGGTACAGCGGCTCGTAAATGCTGGCGGCCACGAATACCAGCAGCGCGACCCCGAGTAACGCGGTCGCCCGCCGCTTCATGGCATTCAAGCGGGCTTCCCGCTCGGCGTCGTCCGGGCGCGACCACTGTGGGATTACCTGTTGCGCCTGTTGCGTCTCGCGGATCTGGCCTGCCATAGAAGCCAAGATAAGACCCCCACTTGGTTTGCGGGTACTCGCCATTTAGCTTGCTACGCTTATGTTTACGGCCCTTTCCGAGCAGCTGACCGGGGTACTGAACCGGCTCAGAGGTCGCGGGGTGCTCTCGGAAAGCGATGTTACCGACGCGCTGCGCGAGATCCGCCGCCACCTGCTCGAGGCGGACGTGAGCTTCGAGGTCACGCGGGGATTTGTCGAGCGGGTGCGCGAGCGGGCCGTTGGCGCGCTGCAGGTCAAGGCGGTCAGCCCCGGCCAGCAAGTCGTCAAGCTGGTGCACGACGAAATCACGACGCTCCTCGGCGGCACCAGGTCCGGCCTCGAGTTCGCCTCCGTAGGTCCGACGGTCATTCTCCTCGTCGGGTTACAGGGATCGGGGAAGACCACTACCGCGGCCAAGCTCGCTCGACGGCTGAAACTCGAGCAGAAGGCGCCGGCCCTGGTGGTGCGCCAGCTGGGTCAGCAGATCGACGTTCCGGTATTCGGAGCGGGAAGTGGGAATATAGGGGCGCAGCATGCTGCGCCCGTACCTGACCTGGTCAAGCAAGCGCTCCGCGAAGCCGAATCGGCGCGCGCCCGGACGGTGATCATCGATACCGCCGGCCGCCTGCAGATCGACGCCGAGATGATGGACGAGCTGCGCGGCTTGAAGGCCGCCGTGCCTCCGAAGGAAGTGTTGCTCGTCGCCGATGGGATGACGGGGCAGGACGCGGTGAAAATCGCGCGCGGGTTCCACGAGGGTGTCGGGCTCACGGGCGTGATTCTGACAAAGCTCGATGGTGACGCCCGCGGCGGCGCGGCCCTCTCGATTCACGGTGTGACCGGCGTGCCGATCAAGTACATCGGCGTCGGCGAGAAGACGGATACGTTGGAGCCGTTCGACCCGGGCCGCATGGCGGGACGGATCCTCGGCCAGGGTGACGTGGTGGCGCTGGTCGAGAAGGCGGCCCTCAACGTCGATGCGGAGGCGGCCAAGCGTCTCGAGCAGAAAGTCCGGTCCAAGAAAGGCATGGATCTGCAGGACTTTCTCGTGGCGCTGAAGCAGATGCAGAACATGGGGCCGCTGAAGCAAGTGCTGGGGCTGTTGCCCGGCATCAACGCGAAGGCGTTGCAGGGCGTCTCGCTGGACGACAAGCGCCTGAAGCACGTCGAGGCGATCGTCTTGTCGATGACGCCGGAAGAACGAGCCGATCCCAGCGTGTTGAACGGCAATCGCAAGCTGCGGATTGCCAAAGGGGCCGGACGACCGGTGCAGGAAGTCAATCGCCTGCTGGAGCAGTTCCAGCAGATGCGCAAGATGGGCAAGTTCTTAAAAAGGATGTAGGGCACACTATGGCAACACGAATTCGGCTGCGGCGGGTGGGGCGGAAGGGTCAGGCCTATTTCCGGATTGTCGTCGCGGACTCCAAATCGCCGCGCGACGGCCGGTTTGTAGCGGCAATCGGCCACTACAATCCCCGCGCGAATCCCGCGGTGATCGCTGTGAACGCCGAGCAGGCGCGGGCCTGGCTCGAGAAGGGCGCGATGCCGACCGATACGGTGCGCTCGCTCCTCAAGAAGGCCGGCGTACTAGGCAAATCAGCACCGCCCGCGAAACCCACCGCGTAGTCGGGCGGCTGCGCAAGCCGCACGGACAGCACGGGGAGGTGGCGGTGGTCCCCCTCGTGGAGCATCCGGGGACGGTGTTCGTGCCAAAGGCACGCGTGTACGTCCTGAACGACGCACGAGAGGTGCTGGCGGGTCCCTTGGTCGTAACGCGCCGCCGGGCGTATCACCGCGAATGGCTGCTCGGCTTTGAAGGCGTGACGTCCCGCGCCGCGGTCGAAGAGTGGCGCGACCAATTGGTCGCGGTGGACGAGTAGCGATGCTCAGGATCAACGTGGTGACGCTGTTTCCGGAGTGGTTCACGGCGCCGCTCTCGTCGAGCATCCTGGGGCGCGCAGCAAAAGCGGGGCTCGTGCAGTATCGCGTGGTGCAGCTGCGGGATTACACGCACGACAAGCATCAGACAGTGGACGACGCGCCGTACGGCGGAGGCGCGGGCATGGTGCTGAAAGTGGAGCCGTTGGTGGAGGCGGTGGAGGATCTGAAGGTTGTGGGTCCGATCGTGCTCCTCTCCGCGCGCGGTAAGCTGTTCACGCACGATACGGCGGTTCGATATTCATTGGGCAGTGAGCTGACGTTGCTGTGCGGGCACTACAAGGACGTCGATCAGCGCGTCGCCGAGCATCTGCACGCGGAAGAGGTTTCGATCGGCGACTTCGTGCTGTCGGGCGGCGAGCCGGCGGCGCTGTGCGTCGTGGACGCGGTCGCACGACTGCTGCCCGGCGCGCTGGGAGATCACGAATCGGCGTCGAGCGATTCGCATTACGAGGGGCTACTGGCGCCGCCCAGCTACACGCGGCCGCCCAGCTATCGCGGGCTCGAGGTACCGGACGTATTGTTGAGTGGCGATCACGACAAGATTGCGGCATGGCGGGCGGCTGAGGCCGAGCGCCTCACGCGCGAACGCAGACCGGATATCTGGAACAAACTAGACGTCTAGGCGTCGAGACGCCTAGCAGGAGCGTAGGTATGGAGAAGCTGAGAGCGGTCGAGCGCGAAGGTCTCAAGACGGACATCCCGGCCTTCGCTCCCGGCGATACGGTGCGCGTCATGGTGCGCGTGCGCGAAGGTGAGAAAGAGCGCCTGCAGGCGTTCGAGGGCATTTGCATCGCGCGGCGCGGTGGCGGCGTCAACGAGACGTTCACCGTCCGCAAGATTTCGGCCGGGGTGGGCGTCGAGCGCATCTTCCCGCTCCACGCGCCGTCGATCGCCGAGATCGGGCTGATGCGGAAAGGCCGTGTGCGGCGCGCCAAGCTGTACTTCCTGCGGCGCCTGGCCGGCAAGGCCGCGCGCATCCGTGAGAAGCGCGGCGCGGGGCAGGAGCTCGTGGTCCCCAGCACGCCGGAACCGGAGCAACCGCAGACGTGAGACACCGCCGCCCGTCGCTCAAACGCGAGGCGGCGTTGTGGAGTGAAGGCTGCACCATCGTCGCCGGTATCGATGAAGTCGGCCGCGGTCCCCTGGCTGGTCCAGTGGTCGCCGCGGCCGTCGTCTTTCCGATCGGTGCCAAGCCGATCCGCGGGCTCGATGACTCGAAGGTGCTCAGCGCGGCGCAGCGCGAGAAGTTCGCGGCCAAGATCCGCGAGCGCGCCTTCGCCCTGGCGGTCGGCGCCGCGAGCGTACGGGAGATCGACCGGCTCAACATCCGGCGCGCGTCGATTCTCGCTATGGAGCGCGCGCTGCGCCGCCTGCATCTTGCGCCGTCGCATGTGCTGATCGACGGGTTGCCCTGTCCCGAGCTCGGCTGCGCGCACGAAGCGATCGTGGATGGCGATGCACGGTGCCATTCGATCGCGGCCGCGTCGGTGATCGCCAAGGTGCTGCGGGATGCGCTGATGGACCGTCTCGCCGCCCGGCATCCGGGCTATTTCTGGGAGACGAACAAGGGCTATGCGACCCCTGAGCACCTCGACGCGATTCAACGGCTCGGCCCCACGCGGCACCACCGCTACAGCTTCGAGCCGGTCGCCCAAATCGAGCTGCTAGCGGTTTCGACCGCGACGTAACCCTTTCAAGAAGTCCGGCAGCCGCCGTGTATTGAGGATGTCGGACGCGGTCAGCCAGGCCCGCCGGGCCACGGCGACCGCGAACCGCATGAACGAGAGCTCGCGGGTGTTGT
>QHTW01000252.1 GCA_003220955.1 Gemmatimonadota bacterium
CGCGTTCGTGTTGCTCATCATCTTCATGATCACCGCGCCGATCATGCAGGGCGGCGTGGATGTACGGCTGCCACGCGCGCAGGTCCGCGCGATCGAGCCGAAGCAGGGACTCGTCGTAACCGTGGATGCGGATGGCAAGATCTACCTTGATCAAGCGGGGCTGTCGTACGAGGATTTCGCCGCCACGTTCCCCGCCTTCGTGCGAACGAAACGGCCCACGGGGGTGTATCTGCGAGCCGATGGTCGAGTCGCCTACGCACGCGTCGTGCAGGTGCTGGCCGTGATTCGCGCCTCAGGCGTCCAGGATGTGGGACTTGTAGCCGAACCGGAGACGATCAACCGATGAGAGGACGTGGCCGGGCTCCGGCTCCGGTAGGGATGGCGGTGACGGGGACACTCCTCGTGCACGGGTTGGTGGGTGTGCTGCTGTTCGGCACGCCCTCGCGCCGCGCGCGTCTGCCGCCGACCTATCGCGTGCACTTGATCGCCGCGCCAGCCGCCGACATGGAGTCGCGGAAAGCGCCCCAAGCGTTCGAGCGACCCGCGGAGGACAAGCCGGCGCCGGTGGTGGCGAAGAGTCCGGAGAGCACGGTGTCACGTGCGACGCCGCCCCCGACGCGAGATCAGACGCGGCGCGAGGCCGCGCCGCGCACCACCCCGACGAACCAGCCGCTGCCGGGCGAGAAGCCGTCGACCGGGAATGACGTTGCCACCGTCAGCACCGAGGGCGTCGCATTTCCGTTCCCGGAGTACTTGCAGAACATCGTGTCGCAGGTTCTGCGCCTCTGGCAACGTCCTGAACAGCGCACAGCGCTTGAGGCGGAGGTTTCGTTTTTCGTCCATCGCGACGGTTCCATAACGGACCTGCAATTCGTCAAGCGCTCTGGCAACTTTGCATTCGACCTCGAGGCACAAGGCGTGATCGAGGAGGCAGGACGCCGGCGTCTATTCGGCGCGCTCCCCGATGGGTGGGCCGCCGATATTCTCTTCGTGCGGTTTTACTTCTCGGGGCAGAGGCAATGATGGCGGTTAGTCGGTTGGGCGGTTGGACGGTTAGGGCGTCCGTGGCGGCGGTGCTGTTCCTAGCCGTCTATCCGTCAAACCGTCTAGTTGCTCAGGACACCTCAGCCATCGACCGCGGCGTCCGCATCGGCATCATCTATCGGCCCGGCGTTCGACCCGGGCTCGTGATGTTGCCGCGCACCGGACAGGGTCTGGACTCCGTGCGCGTGATGGTGGCACGCGATCTCGACTACAGCGATCGCTTCGAAGTCATTACGCTCCCCGGCGGAGACTCCATTCGGTTGGCCAGTACCACGGGACCGAGGCGATCGAGTGCCGGCGGAGCGACCGCGACCAAAGGTGGGACAGCGGGCGCGCTGAATTATCCGCTGTACCAGGCGCTGGGCGCGGACTTCGCGCTCGACATCACGGCGGCGGGTGACACGACGGTGGCGACGTTGCACGACATCGCGGCGGCGAGCGTTCGCCGCGCCGTGCGGGTGCAGCTGCCGCGATCGTCCGATCCGGATTTCCGGCAGGCCGTCCATCGACTCGCGGATCAGACGCTGCAGGCGGCCGTCGGCACGCCGGGAATCGCGGCCACGCGCATCCTGTTCGTGAAGGATGGTAAGGTCTATCGGATCGACCAGGACGGCGCGGATCAGAAGCTCGTGTCGTCGACGGATCGGCAGGCGATGTCGCCCGCGTGGGGCGCCGACGGCCGGCATTTTGCGTACATGGAATTTCAGGCGGGGAAGGGGTGGCTCTACCTGCAGGAGATGGGGAGCGGCAAACGCACGGCTGTGGCGACGACGGGATCGGCGCTCGACTTCACCCCGGCCTTCTCCCCGGACGGGCAGACCATGGCGTTTAGCCGCGCCACCGAGGAAGGGACCGATTTGTATACGATCAACATCAAGAATAATTGTTGTTTACGGCGCTTGACCGTAGGGCGGTTTTCAGACAACTTGTCCCCGACGTTCAGCCCTGACGGGCAGCGCATTGCGTTCATCTCGACGCGCCCGGGTCTGCCGCAGCTCTATGTGATGGCGGCGGATGGAACGGACCAGCAGTTGTTCGCGCCATTCGACTACGGTGTGACCGGGGCGTCCAACGCGCCGGAGTGGTCGCCCGACGGGCAATCGGTGGCATTTCACCGGGACGTGGCGGGCACACTGCAGGTGTTCGTGCTGGATGTGCGTACGCGCACCGTCCGGCAGCTCACCTCGGTGGGGCGCAACGAGGATCCGACCTGGGCTCCCGACAGCCGTCATCTCGCCTTTGTTTCCGACCGGTCGGGTTACCGCCAGTTGTGGATCATCGATCTCGACACCGGCCGAATACGGCCGCTGCTGCAGCAGAGCGGCGCGCGTTTGCCGGCTTGGTCTCCACGGCTTTCGGAGGCTACTTCTTCCACCCCCTGATCGGAGAGACAGGATGAAATCGGTATCGTTGCTCCTCGCGCTCGGTTTGGGTGCCGCCGTGTTCGCGGCCACCTCCTGCGGCGGCAATCCGGCCCCGCAGACTCCGACGCCCAATGCCGATTCGGCAGCGGCCGCCGCGCGGGCGCGGGCGGACTCGGAGGCTGCGGCGCAGGCCGAACGCGATCGCCAGGCTCGCGAGGAAGCAGACCGCGTCGCGCGCCAGCGTCAGGCCGATTCAATCGCGGCACTCGCCCGGGCGTCCGAAGAGGTCCGCACCACCCTGGCGGCGATGATTCACTTCGATCTCGACAAGTCGAACATCCGTCCCGGAGATGCGGCCACACTCGATCAGAAAGTGGCGATTCTGCAGGCGAACCCCCAGCTGCGCATCCGCGTCGGCGGTCACTGCGATGAGCGCGGCTCGGACGAGTACAACCTCGCCCTCGGCAACCGCCGCGCACAGTCCGCGAAGCAGTACCTCGTGAGCCACGGCATCGATGCGGGCCGGATCGAAACCCAGTCGTGGGGCGAGGAGAAACCGTTGGTGGACGGCCACGACGAGTCCGCGTGGTCGCAAAACCGGCGGGACGAATTCGAAGTCA
>QHTW01000244.1:0-2973 GCA_003220955.1 Gemmatimonadota bacterium
TGCTCGGGTGGACCGTCTGGGTCCGCGTGGTGCGCCATTGGGCCGGTCGGCGCGCCGCCCTCGCCAGCATCGCCGGCTTCGGCGCTGTGCTCTTGGTGTACGTGGCGCTCAAGCTGACCCAGCCCGGCGCCGAACGATTCCTGTGACGAGTCATACGGATATGGGCGGGGGCGAGGGCATCAAGGTCGTTGGGGTAAACCACCGCACTGCGCCGCTCGACGTGCGGGAGCGCTTTGCGCATGGCGCGCACGAAGTGCCGCGCGCGCTGGCGCGGGTCATGGCCGCCGGCGCCACCGGGGGTGTGCTGCTCTCCACCTGCAACCGCACCGAATTCTATCTGGTTGCGGACGACGAGCCGGCGCTCGACGCGGTGTGGTCACTGCTGGGCGAGCGGCTGCCCGTCGCCTCTGCCGGCGGCGCGCGCGAGTACGGCTACATCGCGCGCGATCGCGATGCCGTGCGCCATCTCTACCGCGTTTCGTCCGGGCTCGACTCGATGATTCTCGGCGAGTCGCAGATCCAGGGACAGGTGCGAGAAGCCTGGGAAGCGTCGCGCGCCCAGGCCGGCCCGGTGCTGCATCGGTTGTTCCAGACGGCGCTGCACGTGGGATCACGCGTGCGCACGGAGACCGGTCTCGGCATGGGCACCGCCTCGGCTGCGTCGGCGGGGGTGGCCGTTGCGGGCAAGATCTTCGGAGATCTGGCCGGCCGCAGCGCGCTGATCCTCGGCGCCGGGGACATGGCGGAGCTGGCGGCGACGTGTCTGAACGATGAAGGCGTGCAGATCACGCTGGTGGCGAATCGCACTCCGGAGCGCGCGCGCGCGATCGCGGAACGACTGGGAGCTCGCGCAGTGTCGCTCGACGAGGCGTGGTCACACTTCGCGACGACGGACATCGCCATCTGCTCGACGGCCGCGCCGCACGCCGTGGTTACCTGGGAGCGCGTCGGCGGGGTAATTGGGGGAGGCGCGCGCCGGGGCAGGCCGCTGTGTATTCTGGATCTCGCCGTGCCGCGCGACGTCGATCCGTCGCTCGCTCAGCTCGAGAACGTGTTCCTGTACGACGTGGATGATTTGCAGACTGTCGCCGCGCACGCGACCGCCCGGCGTCGCGACGAGATCCCCGCCGCCGAGCGAATCGTCGAAGAGGAAACCGACCTCTTTTGGGCCTGGTATGGTGGCCTCGGTGTGGTTCCGACCATCAAGGAGCTCCGGCAGCGGATGGATGACCTGCGCGCCCATGAGCTTGAGCGGGCGCTCCGCCAGTTGGGCCACCTCAGCCCCGAGGATCGGGCCCGCGTTGAACAGTTCAGCGAGGCATTGCTCAACAAGTTCCTGCACCACCCGACCGTCGCCCTGAAGACGGCGGCTGAAGCGGGGCGTGGCTACGGCCTGTTGGAAGCCGTGCGCCGGCTGTTCGGGATGGAGCCACCCGCGTGACGGCGCGGATCCTCGTCACCGGCGGTGCAGGATACATCGGCAGCGTCATCGTAGATCAGCTCCTCGAGCGGGGACACGGAGTGGTGGTGCTCGACGACCTCAGCACCGGCCACCGGCAAGCTGTGGCCCGAGGCGCCGGCTTTATCCAGGGCAATGTGGGCAATCGCGAGCTGGTCGAGACGCTGCTCGAACGCGAGCGCGTCGAGGCCATTATCCATCTGGCGGCGTTCGCGCTGGTGCCGGAGTCGGTTGCCCAGCCCCAGAAGTATGTGACCAACAATGTGACGGCCGCCCGTGTACTGTTGGCGTCGGCGGTCCGGGCCAGAGTCCGGCGCTTCGTGTTCTCGTCGTCGTGCGCCGTGTACGGCCACCCGGCGACGATTCCGATTACCGAGGACTCGCCGCAGCGGCCGGTGAATCCGTACGGCGAGACGAAGCGGGATTTTGAGCAGCTGCTCGCGGAGGCTGGGCCGCCGCGCGGGATGGGTGTCGTGAGCTTGCGGTACTTCAACGCGTCCGGCGCAACGGACTCGCGGGGCGAGGACCACGATCCGGAGACGCACTTGATCCCGAACGTCCTGGCTGCAGCCCTCGGCAAGCGTCGGCTCGAGATCTTCGGGACGGACTACCCGACCCGCGACGGTTCCGCCGTTCGGGACTACGTCCATGTGGCGGACATCGCCGACGCGCACCTGCGGGCGCTCGACGTCGGGCTCGACGGCGCGGCGGCCCTGGCGGTGAATCTCGGTACGGGCGCCGGTCGGTCGGTGCGCGAGGTCGTCGCGGCGGCGCGCCGCGTCACCGGCCGGGACGTCGCGACGGTCGAGCGTCCCCGGCGCTCCGGCGATCCGCCGGAGCTCGTCGCGGCGGTGAACCGCGCGGCGACGGTCTTGGGATGGCGGGCATCGCATTCGAGTTTGGATGAGATTTTGGGGAGTGCCTGGCGCTGGCATCAGCATCACCCGCACGGTTACCGAGGAGGCTAGGGTGCTCGTACAGGTTCGAGGCGCGATCCCCACGACGCCGTGGGAGCTGGTGCTCACGTCCAGCCGCGAGACGCAGTTTGTGCTCGCCATCCTGGCCGTCTTCTCATTGGTGTCGTGGTATCTGATCGTCCTCAAGTGGTGGCAATTCCGCAAGATGCGGCAGCTCGGCGACCGTTTTCTCGCCGAGGTCGAGAAGGCGCCGCGGCTCGAGGACGCCTACCACGCCGCCATGCGGTTACCGCCCTCGCCGTACAATCGGTTGCTGCGCGAGGCTGTGCACTTTTTCTCGGAGCTGAAGCCCGGAAGCCTGAAAGGCACCGGGGTTGCACCGGCCAATCCCGCCGCGGCGTCGGCGACGACACTCACGCCGACACAGCTCGAGGCGTTGCGCATGGTGCTGGCGAAGGAAGTGGCGGCGGAGCGGGACACCGCCGCCCGGTTCATCCCCTGGCTCGCGACGTTCGGTTCCGTCAGTCCGCTGCTCGGCCTCCTCGGCACAGTGCTCGGTGTGATGGACGCATTTATCGGGATCGCGGTCGGCGGGTC
>QHTW01000244.1:3098-3568 GCA_003220955.1 Gemmatimonadota bacterium
GGGGGGGGGGGGGGGGGGGGGGGGGGGGTGGGGGGGGGGGGGGGGGGGGGGGGGGGGGGGGGGGGGGGGGGGGGGGGGGGGGGGCGGCCTTCGCGGGCACGGGGAGCTGCCGCTCAACGCGGACATCAACGTCACGTCGCTCGTCGACGTCGCGTTCGTGTTGCTCATCATCTTCATGATCACCGCGCCGATCATGCAGGGCGGTGTGGATGTACGGCTGCCCCGCGCGCAGGTCCGCGCGATCGAGCCGAAGCAGGGGCTCGTCGTAACCGTGGATGCGGACGGCAAGATCTATCTTGATCAAGCTGGGCTGTCTTACGAGGATTTCGCATCCACGTTCCCCGCCTTCGTGCGAACGAAACGGCCCACGGGGGTGTATCTGCGGGCCGATGGTCGAGTCGCCTACGCACGCGTCGTGCAGGTGCTGGCCGTGATTCGCGGCTCAGGCGTCCAGGATGTGGGACTTGTAG
>QHTW01000245.1 GCA_003220955.1 Gemmatimonadota bacterium
TAATCCCGCGAGCCGTACCAGCACGCGTTGCGCTCCGCGCGCCAGCGCCGCGCCGATGTTCCCCTCGCCTGATACCGCGGGCCCTACGTCGCCCGAGAGCCAGCGCGACAACTCCTGCAGGTCGGTATCGTTCAACGTCGTCACCTCGAGCCGCGCGACGAAGTAGTACCGTGCACCCGAGCTCGAGCTCGGCCGCAGCGTGACGGTGTAGGGGATTTCGAGCGCGACCGCGAGCTGCTCGGCCGTGGCGTAGCGGCTCACCGCGCCGCCTTGCCGGATGAGCACGAAGTCGTCGGCGAGGGGGTCGTTGCGGGCGACAGCGTCCCACGTCACTTCGCGTACGAATTGATCGAACCAGCTGGAGCGCTCGTGCCACAGCTCGAGCCGGTAGTGGAGCCGGAGCGGAAAGCCCGAGCGCATCAACCCGACGAACTTCCCGTCGGCGAGCAGCCCCGTGCTGCGCACGCGCGGCAGGTTGTTTTGCAGGGTGACGGTAAGCGAGGGAGACTGCGCGGCTCCGAGCTGCGGCCGGGCGGCGATGGCCAGGGTGATCAACCCGAGCCCTGCCCACGAGTGCAACGGAAGACGCACTCTAGAACCGATGATCGAGTCGGACCGTGAAGCGCAGCCGTTCGCCGGTGGTGACCGCCTTGGCTATGTAGACCCCGAATCCACCCCAATCCACGCCCAGTCCCGCATCGACGAGCCAGCTCGAGAACGCGGGAAGCTTGCCGGTCGGGACGTGTCCCGGTCCGTTCCCCACGAGCCACGCCTGGCCCGCATCCGCGAAGACCACGACGTCGAGACCTTCGAGCCAGAAGAACGAGGGTCCGCCGCCCTCGTCGCGCTCGGGCTTGTCGTCCTTCGAGGGGTTGTAGCTCCAATTGAGCTTCACATGCCCGCGGTATTCGGTCTGGAAGGTGATCACGCGATCGCACGCCGCGACGTTCGCTTCCGTGAACGTGGGATCGGTGAACGCGTTGTTACACCCCGCGGCGCGGAACGCATGGCCGGGCATCGGATCGGGGCCGCCGAGCGAGAGACGGCGCTGCAGGGGCAGCGGATCGCCGCCGATCCACCCGCCACCGGTGAGCCGGACGTTGACGCGGCCTCCGGGGCTGATGCGCGAGTAATTCCTGACGTCGAAAAACAGGCGATCGAACTGATAGCGGTTGGGAATCGGATCGCGTACCGTCGCGGGAACGCCCGAGTTCGGGACGACGTCGGTGCTTCGGGAATTCTCGAGCGTCGCCCGGACGAGCCATCCCGACGTGGGTTCCTCGGGATCGTTGCGGGCGTCGAGCACCGCGCTGGTGGCGATCGTCGTGAAATGCCCCTCGTCGATCGGCGGGTTCGGGCGCCATTTGTCGGAATTGCGAAACACCGTCCAGGGATCCTGAGTGGTGACGCTCGTTTGCCATTCGCGTCGCAGCTCGACGGCCAGTGAGATTTGCCGCTCCGGTTGCGCGAAAGCGCGCGCCGCCCAGCCCTTGTTCAGGTAGTAATCGCGGTAATCGCGCCCGAAGAGGAACGCGCTCCAGCCGATCTCCGCGCTGTGGAGACCCCAGTCTTCGACCGGCGAGACGACGTCGAACGCGCGCAACGCAAGACCCACGGGCCGCACGTCTCCCGCGCGCAGCTCACTCCGGAACATGTAGCCGAGATCGCTCCGCCGGTCGGACAAGTCGCCGGCGGAGCGGAACACGCCGAGCGCGTCGACGCGCATCCGGAAATTCCGCTGGAGCTTCCAGTCGAAAAGTGGGCCGAACACGACCGGGAGTCCCTCGATCCGGTTGAATGTGCCGCCGGTCGCGATCGTCAGGGCTGAGCGCGAGTCCGCCGTCCCCCAGGAGACCTGCGCACCGGGATTCCAGAGCCGAACCCGGAGGTTCGGCGCGTACACCAGCTCGTCACCGTCCTTGCGCAGGCGATACAGCAGCGGCTCGCGATACTGGCGCACCTCGCCCCCGATGCGCGCCTTCGCGGTGTCGTCCGCGGTTCCCCCGACGACGATCACGTCGCCAGTCACCTCGGCGCCGGTCTCGAACAACAGATCGCCATTGATCACGACGAGCGAGCCCTGGACACGCCCGGCGACGAGCACGGGCCCGTTGCGCACGGCCACGTTCCCGCGCCACTCGTTGCCGCGCGGCAGCCGCGTGCGCCCCACGAGCCGCGTGGTTCCGGGGGCGTTGTAGAACCGGATGATTTCCTCGGACACGACTCGCGGCAGCGCGCGTGCCTCGAGGGTGGCGCTGGAGCTTTCCGCGTGGATGACGATCGTGGTGTCTTGCACCATGGCCAGCGCTAACAGCAGTGTGATCATAGATCGGCTCGCAGTGGAGGCTCGATACCCAGACGTCGCATGCGGCGATACAGATTGGCGCGGTCGGTTTGCAGCCGGCGCGCGGCCTCGGCGACGTT
Source organism: Gemmatimonadota bacterium (assembly GCA_003220955.1). GTDB lineage: Bacteria > Gemmatimonadota > Gemmatimonadetes > Gemmatimonadales > GWC2-71-9 > 20CM-2-65-7. The sequence goes on from QHTW01000245.1 coordinate 2,425, forward strand.
GGCGCGCGCCGCGGAGAGCGCCTTCGCGATCAGCTCGCGCTCGTACTGGTCGAGCGTTTCGCTGAGCGCAATGTCGCGCCAGAGCACCTCGCCGGCTGGGGCGGCGGTGACCACGCCGCCGCCGTTCGGAAGGACGCGAGCGACGTCGGCCGCGGCGATGAGGTCCGACGTCGCAAGAATCGCCAGCCGCTCCACGATGTTGGCGAGCTCGCGCACATTTCCCGGCCAGGAATAGGCCGCGAGCAGCGGCACCGCCCCCGCGTCGAAGTTCACGGCGCGACGCAGGCGCCCCGCACAGCGTTCGGCGAAATGGCGCACCAGCGGGGCGACGTCCTCGGGCCGCTCACGCAGCGGCGGGATGTGAATCGGCAGAACGTTCAGCCGGAACCACAGGTCCTCGCGGAACTGTCCCTGTTTCACCGCCTGCTGCAGATCCTTGTTGGTGGCGGCGATCACGCGCACGT
>QHTW01000246.1 GCA_003220955.1 Gemmatimonadota bacterium
ACGGGCTCGCCGGCGCCGGCGTCCTTGCGCTGCGGATTCGTCGGCCGACCGTTCACCAGGAACTCGTAATGCAGGTGCGGACCGGTGGAGAGTCCGGTCGAGCCGACGTACCCGATCGTCTGCTCCTGGCTGACCCGCTGCCCCACGTGCAGTCCCTTCGCGAATTTCGAGAGATGGCCGTAGCGCGTGCGGATGCCGTTGGCGTGCCGGATCTCGATGAGATTGCCGTAGCCGCCGTTGCGGCCCGCCTCGGTCACGATGCCGTCCGCGGTGGCGCGCACCGGCGTGCCGTAGCCCGCCGCGTAGTCGGTGCCCTCGTGAGTTCTCCAGCGCTTGAGGATCGGATGGAAGCGCCCACCGAAGCGGCTCGAGATGTGACTGAAGCGCAGGGGTGCCCGCAGAAAGGCGCGACGCAACGAGCGGCCGCGATCGTCGTAGAAGCCGGTTGAGCCGTTCGGACCATCGAACGCAAACGCGAAGCTGGGGATGCCCGCCACATCGACGCGCGCGGCCAAGATCCGGCTCAGCCGTTTCTCACCTTCCGGCGACTGCAGCCGCTCGATCAGGACTTCCACGCGATCGCCGGGACGCAGATCGCGCGTGAAGTCGACCTCCCAGTCGTACACGTCGGCAATGGCCCAGGCGAGCGCGACGCGCTGCCGCACCGGCAGAAATGAATCAGGGATCGCCGCGTCGAGCGCATCGTAAAGATTCGATTGAATGACCGCGGTGGTGCGAAGCCGCTCCGTCGTCCAGGGAATCGTTTCGACCGTCTCGCTCCAGCCCGAATCCCCGCCGAGTTGCGTCATCAGCAGGTGCCGCTCGGGGTCGAGCCGCACGCCGAGCCGATGGGCGACCGCGGCGCCCTTCAGGCGTCGCACTTCGAAGATGAGCCCAGGCTGCATTCGCCGGGGATTGAGCGCGTGCGTGGCCTTCAGGAAGGAGACGTACTCGCGGCCGGTGATGCCGGCTCGCGCCAGCACGTCGGACAGGATCTCGCGCCGGCCGAGCGTGTCCGACCACTCATCGTAGGCGCTGGTGACCACGATGGGCAGCGCGACCGGAATGTCGCGCGAGGGCCAGGCTTCATGTGCCGCCCACACCAGCATGCCGGCGGCGAGCGCGCCGGCGGCAACATAGCGACTGGCCCCCCCCCGCCCTCTCCAACCACCCCATGCCATCAGTCCATCTGTCTCCGAATAAAAGTCGGAATCTCCATCTCGTTCAGCTCCGGGTTCAACGGCACCTGCGTCGGTGCCCCCCGTTTGGGCGTGCTTTCAGCGGGCTTCACGAAGCCCGGAGGCGGTGCCGGTGTCGGCCGCGCGCCTGGTCCGCGGAACGGCAGCACACCCGCAGCCGGCCGCTGCGGCATCCCGGCGAGCGCGTCCGCCATGGCGCCGGTCTTGTCGAACCCGGTGGCGATGACGGTGATCCGGACTTCGCCATGCATCGCGGGATCGTTGACGGCTCCGAAAATGATCTCCGCCTCGTCGCCCGCGGCGTCGTGAATCGCCTCGCTGATCTGCGTCACTTCGCCGAGCGTCATGTCCTCGCCGCCGGTGATGTTGATCAGCACGCCCGTTGCGCCGGCGATCGAGATGTTGTCGAGCAGCGGGCTCGAGATCGCCTGCTGCGCCGCTTCCATCGCGCGGTTCTCGCCGCGCCCCGTGCCCGTCCCCATCAGCGCCGCGCCGCCGTTCTGCATCACGGTGCGGACGTCCGCAAAATCTACATTCACCAGACCGGTCACGCAGATGAGCGCCGAAATCCCCTGGGTCGCATGGAGCAGCACCTCGTCAGCCTTCTTCAAGGCGTCCTGGAACGGAATGCCCTTGCCGACGACCGCGAGCAGCCGCTCGTTGGGCACCACGATCATCGTATCGACGTGCTTGCGCATCTCGGCGATACCCATTTCTGCTTGCCGCATGCGCTTGCGCCCTTCGAATAGGAACGGCTTGGTGCAGATGCCGATCGTCAGCGCCCCCAGGTCGCGGGCGA
>QHTW01000247.1:0-2525 GCA_003220955.1 Gemmatimonadota bacterium
TCGCGCCCGCGCGTAGGAATTTGCGCGAGCAGGCGGTTCGGATCGAGCACGCGGATCGTGCCACGGCGGTCGACGGCGACGGCCGTCGCCCTCGTCCCGATGCTGCGGGTCGTATCGATGTGCCCGCTTTCCGTATCCAGCACGTCCAGGCGCAGGCGCGTCGCGGCCGAGTCTTCGGCGCCGAGCACATACAGACGTCCATCCGGCCCGACCGACAAGGCGATGTTCACCAGGGCATGCGCGACCCGAATCTCGCGCCCCTTTTGAGGCAGGAAGTGTGGATCGGGTTCCTCACGGAACAAACCGCGCTGGGTGTGCCACACCGTCGCGCCGCTCGGCCCGAGCTTCACGATCTCGTCGCGGACCAGAGGAGCGAAGTAGATGGAGCCGTCCCGCCCAATCGCCACGGCTCCCGCGTTGGTGAGCTGCGCCAGGTAGGTCACTTCGGGGACGTGGATCACGCCCAGCCCGTGGCTCGTGTGGCCGAGCGTGTCCAGGAGCCAGAGCAGCGGCTGGCTGCCGTCCTCGCCGACGAACTGGACCAGGTAGGGAGAGCGCGCGGCGACGATCCGATCGTCGCCTGTGGCATACAGCGAGGCGGGAAACGGGCTCTGCCACTCCCGCACCGGTTTGCCCGCGGTGTCGAACACGACGGCTTCGCCGGTGCGTTCGGTGACCAGCAGCCTGTCACCGAGCGGCGCGACGGCCAACGGTGTGGCGAGCCGCGGGTCGGCGATCGTGCGGACGACGTGCAGGTCGCCATCGAAGCTCACGAGCCGGCTGTGGTCGGGGTCGGGCGCCCACGAGAGGGTACCGACGCGGGCCGCAGGGGAGCGACCCAGGAAGAGGAGGGTGAAACCACTGGGGGCAGAGTCGGAACGGCAGGCGGTCAGTGTCAGGAGTGCGACCAGAACCGCCGTCCCGCCTGCCCCCAGCGGGCGTCGCATCAGGTCGCGGCGGCGATCGTCTTGATCTCGATCGTATGCATGCCGTGGCTCATCCGGTGGACGCCGGTGACCTTCACCTGCCCCTCGGCGAACGGCGCGAGCTTGGCGTTCTGCGGGTCGCCGGGTTTGGAGCTGACCGGCATATAGATCGTGCCGTCCGAGCTCAGAATCGCGAGCGCGACGCCCGCCTTGGCGCACTGAGCGGCGCACTGTTTGTGCGCGGCGCCAGAGGCGCCCATGGTGGTGTAACAGTTGACGTCGATCACCTGTCCGGTGAGCGTCACGTCGTTGCCCGCGTTCGCCGCGGGCTTCTGCTGTTGGGCTGCGAGCGGCAGCGCGCAGATCGCGAGCAACGCCGCAGCTGCGACGGTCTTCAGCATCGTGCACCTCCGTGATTGTGGTAAGGACATTACGTCCGAAACCTCATACCCGGAACGGCTATATTTGGGCGCCATGAATGAGACCTTTCGAAGCCTGATCGACACCTTCGGCAAAGGCTGGGACCGGGGCGACGTCGATACCATTTGCTCCGTGTTTACCGACGATGCCGTCTTCCTCGAGACGCCGTTCAGCACTCCAGACACTGGTATAGCGGCGATTCGGGCGTACTGGAAGGACATCCCGCTGCATCAAGCTGAAACGGACTTCTCGTCGGGGGAGATCTACGCGGCAGGGCCATGGTTTGCGACGGAGTTTCGCTGCACGTTCCGGCGGCGCAGGACAGGCGAACAGGTGGATGCACGCGGAGCAATCTTTTGCGAGACGAAAGACGGCAAGATCAGTGAGATGAGGATGTACTGGCATCGATATGCGGGAGGGAAGGAGGAACCGAAGGCGTGAGACGTTAAGGGAGACGCCGAGAGGCCGAGCGGCTGAGGGGATTTGAGGAGCGAGCCATTAGGAAGAGCTCTTCCTGACATACTCCAAAGCCAATTCCATGAGCTCTGCGCTTCGAAGACCACCTTTCATCGCCGTTTCGACTGCAGTTTCCTCGTCCATCTTCTCGTCAATCATCAAGTAGGGAATCAACGCAGCCGCCGTGCGGTTGCCTGAGGAGCAGTGCAGGAGCGCCTTTCGTCCTTCCAACTTCTTCAGTGTCTGATACATCCGCTTCATGGTATCCGTCGTGACCGCCCCGTGCACGATCGGCAGACTTATGTACTCGAGGCCGGCGGCGCGAACGGTTGCCGGCTCATCAAAGGGCCGAGGCTCCATGGGGTCGCGACTGTCGACCACCACCTCTCCGCCCGCCGCTTTGAACGACTTGATCTGCTGCTCGGTGGGCTGACCGCCTGTAATCCATCCAGACACCGGCTCGGCTGCGTTGGGGAGACCGGCTAAGCCTGAGAGTAACGCCGACACTATGGAAGCCACCCTCCGGTAAAGCCTGCCCGTTTGAGGCCGCGGATGATGTGCGGGTTCGTGCGCATCACGCGCCACACGAAATCGGTGCGGTAGTTCTCGATCATCGCCAGGATGGGTCCCTGATCGATGCCGAGGTAGTCGACGTCGAACCAGCCGAGCGTGGGATCTACGGTGCCGGTCTCTTGTTGGCCAGTCGCGGTAAACGTGGGGTTG
>QHTW01000247.1:2723-3078 GCA_003220955.1 Gemmatimonadota bacterium
CCGATCGTCAGTGTCTTGTTGGCGGGGCCGTCACACGCGGTAAGGCCCCACACGTTGGCGGTATAGCCCCTCCAGCCACCAGGGTTCGCAATCGCGTACGCCCGCTGTGACAGCGCGGCGCGGCGTGAGTTCTCGAAGTAGTCGATCCCGCGGCCGTTCATGTACGCGTCCTTGATGCCGCGGAAATCGATCCACACGTGCGAGTACTCGTGGCCGAACAGCGGAGCGAACTGCACGAAGCTCTGACCATAATACGTGCCCCATTGATAGCCGCTCACCCAGGCGCTCCACGCCGCTGAGTCGGCGGGATGCGTCGGTGAGGCGAGCGCGAGGATGTTGAGGATCATCCCCTCGT
>QHTW01000280.1 GCA_003220955.1 Gemmatimonadota bacterium
CGCCATGCTGCGGCGCTCCGCATTTTCCGTTTACATCGTTTTGATCGTCGCCACGCTCGGCGCCTGCGAACGCCGGGGCGGCTGCACCACGGCCGGGTGCGGCACCTTGATCGACGCCGCAGTCGTGGAACCCCCGACGCTGTTGCCCCCGTCGACGGAAGACATCGTCGCGAACGACATCGCCGAGCAGCTGTTTCTCAAGCTCGCCGACGTCGGCATGTCGACCAACACCGTCGGCGACGAGGATTTTCAGCCGCTGCTCGCGCAGCGGTGGGAATGGGACGGACCGCTCACGCTCGTCTTCCACATCGACCCGCGGGCGCGCTGGCAGGACGGCCAGCGGGTGACGGCCGCGGATGGCGAGTTCACGTTCAACGCCTACAACGACTCGATCGTAGCATCACCGTTCCGCCCGAAGCTCCAGCGGATCGAGAAGGTCACGCAACGCGATTCGCTCACGGCGGTGTTCCGGTTCCGCGAGAAGTATCCCGAGATGTTTTATGACGCCGTGTATCACATGCGAATCCTGCCGGCACATCTCCTCCGCTCGGTGCCACGCGAGCAATGGCGGACGGCGCCGTTCGGCCGCCAGCCCGTGGGCGACGGGCCGTATCGGTTCGTCCGGTGGCAGGCGGCGCAGTCGATCGAGCTCGTCGCCGACACGACGTTCTTTCTCGGCCGGCCCGGGATCCGCCGGGTGATCTGGCGATTCACCCCGAGCCTTCCCGTGGCCGTCGAGCAGGTGATCGCCGATCAAGCCGACATCCGCGAGCAGCTGGTGACGCCCGACAATGTCGAACGTGCGAAGACCGCAAAGCAGCTCGCCATCTACCCCTTCCGCGGCAACGTGTACACGTTCTTGAGCTTCAACCAGCGCGCGCCGGGCGACACCTCGAAGCCGCATCCGATTTTCGGGGACCGCGACGTGCGCCGGGCCCTCACCATGGCCGTCGATCGCGCCAGCTTGGTCAAAAGCACGCTGGGCGATCTCGGTCAGGTGCCCCCGGGCCCGATCTCGGCACTCGTGGGCATCTGGGATCCGGATGTCCGGCAGTTGCCCTACGACACCGCGCAGGCCGCCCGGCTCTTGAGCCTGCACGGATGGCGCGACCACGACGGGGACGGCATCCGGGATAAGGACGGGCAGCCGCTCGCCTTCCACATGCTCGTCCCCAGCTCGAGCGGCCTGCGCAAGCAATACGCGCGGCTGCTCCAGCAGCAGTTTCTAGCCATCGGCGTCCGCGCCGAGATCGACGAATTGGAAGGCAGCGTCGTCGCACAACGGACGGGCTCGGGGAACTACGACACGGCGATTCTGTCGCGCAGCAACGATCCCTCGCCGGGTTCCGGCATCACGCAGTCGTGGACGCGCGCCGGGTTTGGGGGATCGAACTTCGGCCGCTATTACAATCCGGAGTTCGAACACATCGTGCAGCGCGCCATCTCGGCCCCGAAACGGGATCAGGCCCGCACGCTGTGGCGGTACGCCCTTGAGACGATCAACGCCGACGCCCCCGGAATCTTCCTGTATGCGCTCGCCAACGTCGGCGCGGTACACAAGCGCGTCGACAACGTGCAATTCCGTCCCGACTCCTGGGCTGCCTTGCTGCGCACCTGGCGCATCCCGCCTGACCGGCTGATCGATCGAGACCGCGTGGAGCGCTAAGTGACCGGGGGCGTGTGGCTCCTGCGGCGCCTAGTTGCGTCCGTCGCCGTCGTCTTCGCGGTCATCACTTTCATCTTCATTCTGATCCATCTCGCGCCGGGAAAGCCGTGCAGCGAAAACCTGGACCCGCGAGTCTGCATCCTGCTCACCCGTCAATTCGGGCTCGATCAGCCCATTGCGGTGCAGTACTGGCGATACCTGGTCCAGTTGGCACACGGCAATCTGGGCATGTCGTTCTCGCTCCGCCGGCCCGTGTGGGACGCGCTCGTCGAAACCGTCCCGTTCACGCTGCAGCTGGCGGGCGCGGCGCTGGTGCTCGATTTCGTGGTCGGGCTGGGCCTGGGCATTTATCAAGCCACCCGCGTCAACCGGCTCCCCGATCTGATGCTGGGGAATGTCACGCTGTTCATCTATTCGCTTCCGACATTTTGGCTGGCGCCGATCCTGCTGCTCGTTTTTGGGGAGAAGCTTGGGTGGTTTCCGGTCGGAGGGGCCAGCGACCCGATCTTCTGCCCGCAGGTCGACTCGCTCTATTGTGTCGCCGACCGGCTCTGGCATCTGGTCTTGCCGGCGACGACGCTCGGGGTCGTCGGGGCCGCGGGTACGGCGCGCTTTCAACGGGCCGCGATGCTCGAGGTCGCCAGCCAGGATTACGTCCGGACCGCGCGGGCGAAGGGGGTTCCGGAGCGCCAGATCGTGCTCCGGCATCAGCTGCGCAACGCGCTGCTTTCCTTTATAACGCGCTTCGGTCTCGCCTTTCCGTTCTTGCTGACGGGAGCCGTGCTCGTCGAAACGATCTTCGCGTGGCCCGGGATGGGGCGGCTCGCCTTCGACGCAATCCTCACGCGGGATTACCCCGTGGTCACGGCGAGCGCCTTGATCGCGAGTACCGTCGTCGTCGC
>QHTW01000019.1:0-5354 GCA_003220955.1 Gemmatimonadota bacterium
TGACGGTGAGGTCGAAGCGGATCCCGCCCTTCGCTGGACCTCGCGACGTGTTGTACAGCACGCGATAGCCGGTGTACACCTCGACCTCGCCCGAGTCGCGCAGGATCGGGACCGACACAATGATCTGTTTTTCGGGGTTCCGGAGCACCTTGTACAGGCCGCGGTCGAGATTGAGGAGCTTCGCGGCATGGTCGAAGCGCTCCATCATCGCCTCGAAGGGATTCTCCTCGGCGAGAAAGGTCTGCTTGTCGGGACGGATAATCGCCGGTTCGCTCATGCCACCCTTTTCAGGATCCCTGCCAGGACCCGTTCGACGCCCTCGCCATTGAGTTCCCACCGCAGCGCGAGCTCCGCGACCAGCGGCTCGGGCGCGTCTGCCGGCCAGCGACCCCGGAGCTTCACCGCGTCCTTCTCGGTGACTACAACATAATCGGCGTCTTTTGCGGCCTGCGCGAGCCGGGCGACGTCGCCGGGGGGATACGCGTGATGGTCTTGATACGCCGTCAGTTGCACGCTGGCGCCAAAGGCCCGCACCTGCGCCGCGAAGCTGACGGGATCGGCGATGCCGGCGGCCACCACCACCTGCTTTTTCGCGAGGGCCGACAGCTCGACGCGCCGGCCGGACTTGAGTCCCGCCAATCCGTCGAGCGCGAGGTGCACGGCGGCGACGACCGCGGCCGGCCAGCGCGCCGCGATGCGCCCCGCCAGCGCGCGCGATTCGGCGACCGCGGCGCGACGCCGCGTGACGACGATGACATCCGCGCGGCCCAGCGCGCTCCAATCTTCGCGCCACGGCCCGGCCGGCAGCGGCCAGGCAACGTGGCGCGGCGGCGAGCTCTCCGTGCTCACGACGGCAATGTTGACGTCGCGGCCAACGTTGAGGCGCTGATACGCGTCGTCGAGCACGAGCACGCGTGCTCCCTGCGCGCGGGCGTCCTCGGCTCCAGCCAGGCGATTGGGATTGGCGACGACGATCGCCCGCGGCACCAGCCGCTGGTGCACCGCCTGCTCATCGCCGCGGTAGCCACGCAGGAGGATGCCGGGCCGGGCGCCGCGCGCCGCAAAGAACGCCGCCGTCCACGCGGCGAGCGGCGTCTTACCCGCCCCGCCGACGGCGAGATTCCCGATCGCGACCGCCGGCAACGGCAGTCGTCGCCGCCGCAACCAGCCTTTCTCGTACGCGCTCGCGCGCGCGCTCATCACGGTGCGGTACGCAAAGGCGAACGGCAGCAAGACGCCGCGCGCAACGCGCGCGGGCGCCGCACCGCTCCACCAGAGCCACTGCGCCATCCCCTGCGCGTTCATGAGGTCCCCATGACCACTTGCAAGCAGCGCGCCACGGCGTCCATCCCGCGCCGCAGGCCGTCCTTCCCCGCGCCGATCTCGATGGGTGGCGCGTAGCGCACCTCGATCGCGGCAAACGGTTTGGGAATGCACATGCGGTCCCAGGAGCGGAGGTACCAAGCGGACGTTGATCGCGCGCCGACGGCGATGATCGGCACACCGGCGTGCTGCGCCGCGGCAATCGCGCCGGGCTGCACGCGCTCCGCCGGTCCGCGCGGCCCATCGGGCGTAATCGCGACCACGGCTCCGCCCTCGAGCGCCCGCACGACTCCCAAGAGCCCGGCTTCCCCACCTCGCTGGGTGGATCCACGGACCGAGCGGTACCCCCAGCGCGCGCCCACATCCGCAAGATAGCCGCCGTCGCGGTGGCGGCTGATGAGCATGACGACGTCTTCGCCGCGATGGCGATACAACAGCGGCAGGATACGGCTGTGCCAGAGCACGAACACGAACGGGCGCCGCAGATCGCGTAGCGCCCGTACGTGTTCGTATCCGCTCACGCGATAGCGCCACGTGGCCGCGAGCGCGCGAATCAGCGCCGATCCCGCTCGCGCCGCGAGCTCCGCGACCCGATCCGCCGCGCCCGGCGCCCCCAAACGATCGCGCACCAGACGCAATCCCTCGCGCTGGCGGCGCGTGGCGGGATCGGCGGCGTCGAGCAGCGGCAGCACACCGTCGGCAAGCGATTCGGCCGTGGCGCGGCGCTGCAAGAACTCGGGCGCGACCTCGTACCCCGCCACCAGATTGACCAAGCCCACCCACGGCACCTGCACCAACCGGAACGCGATGTAGGACGAGATCGGATGCACGCGGTACGTGATGACCATCGGCACATCGGCGATGGCGGCCTCGAGCGTCGTCGTGCCGGACTTGCAGATCCCCGCGTCGGACGCGGCGAAGACGAGCAGCGGATCGCCCTGGTGCACGCGGATCGCTCCCGGCTCCGGGTATTCGGCGTCGGATGTGCCGGCGGCGACGACCTGCATGTCGGGGCGCGCCGCCGCGACACGAGCCGCCGCGGCCCGAAAGATGGCCCAGTGACGCTTCACCTCCTGCCTGCGGCTCCCCGGAAACAGGCCGAGCGTCGGCCGCTGCGGATCGAGTCCAAGCGCGCGGCGCGCCTCGGCGCGCGACGGCGGGGCCGGCCGGTCCTTGAGGGGATGGCCCACGAAGGTCGCCGCCACACCGCGCTCCCGAAAGAACGCCTCTTCGAACGGCAGGATCACCGCCAGTCGATTCACCGGCGCGAGCTTGCGCACGCGCTTCGGTCCCCAGGCCCACATCTGCGGCGCGATGTAGTACAAAACGGGAATACCGGCGGCGGCGGCAGCAGCGGCGGCACGGAGGTGATAACCCGGGTAATCGACCAGGATGACGAGATCGTAACGTTTTTCCTGAAATGACTTCTTGATTCGATTCAGCAGGCGATAGTGTGCGGGAATCTTGGCGATCGCTTCGACGAATCCCACCACGGAGTATGCTTCCATGCGGTCGAGCACGCGGACCCCAGCGCGCTCGAGCAGCGGACCGCCCAGAGCCTCGAGCTCGAGTCCGGGGAGGCGGCGGCGCAGGGCATTCGCCACCGCGGCGGCATGCGCGTCGGCCGATGGCTCGCCGGCCGAGATGTAGATCCGCGTCACGGCCGCGCGGCGGCCAGCGGCGAGGCGCTGATCGCGTCGGCGACCCGGTAGGCGAGAGCCAGGGCCTGCACTCCCGCCGCGCCGGTCACGACGACGTCGCCGTCGCCGCGCACCGCGCGGAGGAAACTCTCGAGCTCGAGCTGTAGCGGCTCCGCCTCGGGCGCGTCGAGCCGGATGTGCTCGACGATTTCTTCGATGCGGGTGGCGCCGAACCCCTGCCACCCCGACTTGAGCCGGTAGAAGTGGCCGTTGCCCTGAGCCAGATCGAGCGAGAAGTAGCCGGTCGGCTGGAAGATGCGCAGCTTGCGCGTGCGCTCGCGCGACACTCGGCTCGCCGTGATGATCGCGACCGCGCCGTTGGCGAACTCGACCCGGGCATTGGCGATGTCGACATGCGGCGTGAGGATGGGGACGCCCGTGGCGCGCACCTCGACAACCTCCGACCGCACGAGCTCCAGCACCAGATCGAGATCGTGAATCATCAGGTCGAGGATGACGGCCACGTCGGTGCCGCGCGGCTGGAACGGGGCGAGGCGTTCGGTTTGCAGGAAGCGGGGCTCCTCGAGGTACGGCGCGGCGGCCCGGACAGCACGATTGAAGCGCTCGACGTGGCCCACCTGGAGACAGAGCCTCCGCTCCCGCGCCGTGTGGACCACCTGCTCGGCGCCGGGAAGCGTATCCGCCAGCGGCTTCTCGACGAGAGCATGGAGGCCGCGCTCGAGCACGGGCAGGGCGACCTCGACGTGTGCCGGCGTCGGGACTACCACGGTGACCGCCTCGACGCGGTCCAGCAGCGCCTCAAGTGAGCCAAAGGCCGTTGTCTCGAGCTCCTTGGCGACTTGCTGGGAGCGCGTCGGATTGTGGTCATAGAAGCCCACGAGATCCGAGCCGTCGATCTTCTTGAGGAGCCGGATGTGGTGGAAGCCGAGCGCGCCCGCCCCGACCACACCTACCCGCACGGGCCGCGGGCGCTGCGTCACACCATTACCCCGCGCTGCGACGCCTCGATGAAGCGCAGAAACGTTTCCACCTCGGCGACCTGGGGGAGCTCAGCGCGCGCGCGCGCGACGCCCTGGCTTACCGTGAGATCGGAATTGAACACCAGGCGGTAGGCGCGTTTCAGCGACAGCTTCAATTCCGGAGCGAACCCGGCCCGCTGCAGGCCCACGGAATTGAGGCCGTAGAGATGGACCGGGTTTCCCGCGGCCTTGGTGTACGGCGGCACGTCCTGATTGACCCGCGATCCGCCGCCGACGAACGAGTACGTCCCGATCCGCACGAACTGGTGGATCGGGACGAGCCCGCTGATGATCGCCCGGTCGTCGACGGTCACGTGCCCGGCCATCTGGACGCCGTTCGCCATGATCACGTCGTTGCCGATGACGCAGTCGTGCGCGACGTGCACGAAGCAACGTGCCCCCACCGTCGTCTTGCCAGTCGCGGTGCTGCCGCGGTTGATCGTGCAGTACTCGCGGATGATCGTCCCGTTGCCGATCTCCACCCACGTCTCTTCCCCTTTGTACTTGAGGTCCTGCGGATCGTTGCCGATCACCGTGCCGTAGCCGATCTTCACGCCGTCGCCCACGCGCGTATTGCGCTCCAGCACGGCATGCGCGGCGATGCTGCAGCGCTCGCCCACCGTCACGCGCGGGCCGATCACGCAGTACGGCCCGACCGACACGTCGGCACCCAGCTCCGCGGTGGGATCGATCAGCGCGGTCCGGTGGATCACCGGTCGACGACCATCGCCATCATCTCCGCTTCGGCCACCACTTGGCCGTCCACGAATCCGGCGCCTTTCATGCGGCACGTCTTACCGCGGAATTGCACCATCTCGAGCTCGAACCGGATCTGATCGCCCGGCACGACGGGGCGCCGGAACTTCACGTTGTCGAGCGACATGAAGTACACGACCTTATTCGCGGTATCCTGACCTTCGAAGTGGCTCATCAACAACATCCCGCCCACCTGCGCCATCGCCTCGATGATGAGCACGCCCGGCATGATCGGATGCCCCGGGAAATGTCCCTGGAAGAACGGCTCGTTGATCGTGACATTCTTGATGCCCACGATGCGTTTCTGCCCTTCCACCTCGACGATCCGGTCGACGAGCAGGAACGGATAGCGGTGCGGCAGGTAGTCCATGATCTTGCTGATGTCCATCGCCGGCATTCCGGTGCGCCTCCCTGCGCGAGCGAGCGCGCGGGCCAGCGCGATGTTGCCGCCGTGGCTGGGCCGCGTCGCCACCACATGAGCCTGAATCCGGGCGCCCGTCAGCGCCAGGTCACCCACGATGTCCGCGGCCTTGTGCCGCACGAATTCGTCCGGCCAGCGCAATTTCCCGCCGTTCACCACCCCACGTTCGTCGAG
>QHTW01000019.1:5450-6270 GCA_003220955.1 Gemmatimonadota bacterium
GCGTGACCTCGTACGCGCCAGCCTGCCGCCCGATCAACGGATGCGGCCACTCGATCGACACCGTCAGCCGGAACGTCTTGGCCGGCGCGACCACATAGGCCGCATCCTTGTCGGTGACCGTGAACGGCGCGGTGACCGTGAGCACGGCCGGCTCGCCTCCCACGGACGCAGGCTCCGCCTTCGCCAACGCATCGAAGTACGGCTGTACGCTGCCGTCGAGAATGGGCGGCTCGGGACCGGTGAGCTCGATCGTCAGGTCATCGATCAGATGCGCCGCGACTGCCGCGAGCAGATGCTCGACGGTGTGAATCGTGGCCTCGCCGTGGCCGATCGCCGTGCGACGCTCGACCGCTTCGACTTCGGTGAGGCGCGCCGGAACCTCGGGCTTGCCGGCGAGATCGGTCCGCCGGAACACGATTCCCTGTCCCGCCGGCGCCGGCAGGAATGTGGCCTCCGTGGTGGCACCGGTGTGTAGTCCCGTGCCGCGCAGCGAGGTGGCACGGGTGACGGAGCGCCTAGCGCTCTGTGTCGGCAGTTGGCGTCCCGGGTTTGGGGTTCACGAGCTCCTCGAGCTCGTCGACGATCTTCGCGAGCCGGTACATCGCCGCCTGCGCACGCAAGAACTCGCGGTGCGGCCGCGCCGGATAGCCGAACAGCGTCGCGCCGGCGGGAACGTTGGCGATGTGGCCGGACTGCACGAGCAGCCGCGCGCCGCGGCCGATCGTGAGATGGTCCGAGATGCCCGCCTGGCCGGCGATGATCACATCGTCCTCCACCTGCACGCTGCCGGCGATGCCCGCCTGGGCCATGATCAGGCACC
>QHTW01000019.1:6283-15356 GCA_003220955.1 Gemmatimonadota bacterium
TATGCGCGATGTGGACCAGGTTATCAATCTTCGTCCCCGATCCGATCACCGTGTCATCCACGCTGCCGCGATCGACGCAGGTGTTCGCCCCGATCTCGATGTCGTCCCCGATGAGGCATCGCCCCACATGCGGAATCTTGCGGTGCTCCTCGCCGCCCTTGCCGGGGAGGTAGCCGAATCCATCGCTCCCCAGGACCGCGCCCGCGTGCACGATCACGCGTTTGCCGAGCGCCGTCCCGGAATAGAGCGTGACGCCGGGATACAGCTGCGTGTCGTCGCCGACCGCCACGCCGTCGCCCAGCACGCAGCTTGCGCCGATGCGAACGTTGCGGCCGAGCTGCACTTCCCGCCCGAGGACGGCATGCGGCCCGATCGCGACCGGTTCCTGCCACGTCGCCCGGTTGCCGACGACCGCTGTCGGATGGACGCCCGCTTCCCAGACGGCCTGCGGATACAGCACGGGAAGCAGGACCAGCAGCGCCGCATACGGATCGGCGACGACGATGCGCGTCTCGGGACCGCCATTCGTCGATTCCAACGCCGGCGCGACGAGCACGACCGACGCGCCGGTGCGCTCAAAGTAGGGTGCGTACCGGGGCGAGGCAAGAAAAGACAGATCGCCGGGACCCGCGCGTTCGAGCGGCGCGATCCCGGCGACGGTGACGGTGCCCGGCCCCACCAAACGCCCGCCGGTGAGCGCCGCGATTTCACTCGCGGAGAGCGGCCGCGTTCCCGCCGAATTCATCGGGGGACGGACGCGCCGCCGGTTACTGCGCCCGCGAGAGGCGCTGCAGCACCCGCGACGTGATGTTGAGCGCGGGGTCCAGCGCGGCGATGAATCCTCCGCCCGCGTCCGCATCGAGAATCAGCGAGTAATTCATCTCCGCGCGGATGCCCTGCAGCACCGAGTTGATCCGCGCGCGCAGCGGGCCGAGCAGCTCCTGTTCCCGCTGTTGCAGGCGTTCCTGCAGCTCGTTGCCGCGCTGCTCGATGCGCTGCTGCATCGCCTGGAGATCTTTCTGTTTGGTCTGGCGCGCCGCCGGCGACAGGGCAATCGACTGCTGGTCGAACGCCTGCACCGCGGAGTCGAGCTGCTGCTGCAGCTTCTGCACTTCAGTCTGCGAGGCTTGCAGCTCCTTTCGGTACGTCGATTCGGCCACGGCGTAGCCGGGCGTGTTCCGCAGGATCTCCTGGGAGCTGATGAAGGCGATCTTGGCGGCGGCGGGCGGCGGCGCGGACCCCGCGGTCGACGTCGCACCCTGCCCGAGCAACGGACTGGGCGCCGTCGCGAGCACGGTGACTGCGGCGACGGCGGCAAGTGAAACGAGCACGAGACGCTGCATAACGCAAAAACTCCCGATGTAGGGGCGTGGGTGTGGGTATAGGGCTTAGAAGAAATTGCCGAGCTTGAAGTGCAGTTTCCAGCTGGGTGCCGGCCGGCCGAAGATATCGACCTTATCGAAGCCGTAGGCGTAATCGATCCCGAGCGGCCCGAGCGGCGAAATGACGGCGGCGCCGATACCGGCGCCCCGGAACAGCCGCGTGGGGTCGTACAAGGCGGGCCGCGACCAGACGTTCCCGGCGTCGAAGAAGGCGGACAGATAGAGCATCTGCGACACCCGCATCCCGAGCTCGCCCGTCATCGTGAAGAAGGCCTTGCCGAAGGCGTTGGCGCTCGCGCCGTTATTGGCCGCGTTCGGATCGTACCCGAACGGCGTGATGGACGCTTCGTCGTAGCCGCGCAGCGGAATGAAGAACTGCGTGCCGCCCAGCGTGAACAGCTGCTCGAAGAACGGCGAGTTGCCGAACACAAATCCCGACCGGGTCGAGAGGCCGAGCACGAACTTCACGTTGGACGTGGTGGGACTGCCGAGCATGCCGATCGGGGCGTAGAAGTGCCCTTCGGCGTCGACGCGCTGGAAGTTGCCCGAGCCGCCGAGGAGCCCGCCGCTCTGCGACAGCCCGAACTGCACCATCGTGCCGGCGGTCGGGAACGGCAGGTCGATCCGCGTGTCGCGCAAGAGCGACGCGCCCAGCGTCGAGCGGACGCAGTCGTTGCAGCGGAACGCGTTCGTGAAGGCGGCGTTCGTCGACGATCCGGTGAAGCTCTGCTGATCGATCCCGTACGAGACGAACAGCCGGGTGTAATTGTCGCCGAACACGGGGAACCCCAGTTGCAGGCTCGCGCCGCGCCGCCGCAGCCGCCCGACGTCGGCGATCACGTACCGCACACGCTGGTTGTGCAGGTCGACGGTCGCCGAGATGCGCGACTCCCGCAGGGCGGGATCGGTGAACGAGACGTCGAAATCGTTGATGTTCTTGCCGAACTGCCACTGGAAGCGCCCGCGTTTGCCCTGCCCGAACAGATTGGGTTCGTCGAGGCCGAGGAAGCCGCCGACTCCCGTCCCTTGTCCCACCGAGGCGCCGAAGTTGATGTTGCCCGTCCGCTTTTCGGATACGCGGAACACGACGTCGATGTCGCCCTGCTCGTTCGCCGGCTTCGTGTCGGGGAACGGCATGGGCTGATTGAAGAATCCCAGGTTCGACACGCGCTGGTAGGACGCGATCAGCGCGTCCTGCCGGAAGACGTCGCCCGGCACCATCACGATCGCCTCACGGATCACGCGGTCGTGCGTGACGTCGTTGCCGCGGATCTCGACGTGGCTGACGATGGCGGGCTGGCCTTCCGTAATGACCCACCGCAGGTCGACGACCGGTTTGCCGTCGGGGCCGATGCGGCGCAGCTCGTCATTCCGGACGTTGACGTAGATATAGCCGTTGTTGTAGTAGAGGGTCTGCAGCTTGCGCGTCGCGTCCTGCCACAGCTGATCGTCGAAGTAGGTCATGTGCCGCCGCCCGCCGAGGCCCAGCATGCCGGTGCGCTGCTCTCCCGCGAACGGGTAGAACGTCTGCAGCTCGTCGGTCGAGAAGCGCCGGTTGCCGACGATCTCGAACGACCCGATGCGGTACGGCTCGCCCTCGCTGACCCGCACGACCAGCGTCGCCTTCCCCGTCTGTTCGTTCACGACGAGCGTGTCGTCGAGCACCTGAAAGTCGACGAAGCCCTGCTTGCCATAAAACGCCGGCAACGTCTGCCGCAGATCTTCGGAGATTTTGTCGTCGTTGTATTCGCCCGATCGGAACCACCAAAACCCTTCGGGCCGCGATCGCATCTGCCCAATGATCTGCTCGTCGGTGAAGTGCGTATTGCCCTGAATATCCACCTGCGCGATCGCGACCCGGTTGCCTTCGTCGACATCGAGGATCACCCGGACCCCGGTGGAATCGCGCTCGTACACGAACAGCGGCTTCGCGTGCGCGAGGTAATACCCTTTCGCGTGATACAGCGAGTCGATGCGCGCGCGGGCGCGCTCCACACTCGCCAGGTCGAGCGGCCGTCCCTCGGTGAGCGCCACCTTATCGCGCACGCTGTGCTCCGGCAGCCGCTGCACGCCGCGGATCGCCCACTTTACGAGCTGCGGCCGCTCGTGCACGTGGATCACGAGGACGTTCTTGCCGTCGGGCGTCCGCGACTGCGTCATGGCGACGTCGTCGAACTGCCCGCTGGTGTAGAGCGCCTGGATCGCGCGCTGGATGTCGCGGTAATTGAGTGCGTGGCCCGGGACGAGCCCGCTGATCTGGATCACCGTGATGGCGGTGTTGCGCCGGCTTCCCACCACCGCGATGGAATCCGGCGCGGGCGGCGATGCCTGCGTCGCGCCAGGGGCCCCCCCCACCCCGGCCTGTGCGACGCACAGGCCCGGGGCGACGGCGGCGAGACTCAGGAAGATTGGAAGGGTAAGCCGGCGGATCACGCCTTCGAGCCGGAGAGTGCCTTGAACCCCAGGCGCTCCTTGTCGGGAGCGACGTCCACTTCGATTTCGTCGCCCTTTGCGAACTCCCCGACGAGGATCTTCTCCGACAGCGGGTCCTCGACGTATTTCTGAATGGCGCGCTTGAGCGGCCGCGCGCCGTAGTGCTCATCGTACCCGTGATCGACCAGGAAGTCGGTCGCGCCCTGCGTGAGCCGCAGCGTGAGCTCTTCCTCGCCCAGGCGCTTCTGCACGTCGCGCGCCAGGATGGCGACGATCAGCGCGATATGCTCGCGGTTCAGCGAGTGGAACACGATCACGTCGTCCAGCCGGTTCAGGAACTCCGGATTGAACACCTTGTTGACCTCTTCCTTCACCTTCTCGGACATGCGGTCGAACTCGTTCTTCGCGTCGGGCTGCCCGAAGCCGAGCGTCTTGCCCTTCACCACGTCGCGCGCGCCCACGTTCGAGGTCATGATCACGACGGTGTTCTTGAAGTCGATCAGCCGGCCGTAGTTGTCCGTCAGGTGGCCCTCGTCGAGCACCTGCAGCAGGATATTGAACACGTCGGGGTGCGCCTTCTCGATCTCGTCGAGCAGGACTACGGAGTACGGCTTGCGGCGCACCGCCTTGGTGAGCGTACCGGAGTCTTCGTAGCCGACATATCCCGGCGGCGCGCCGATCAGCCGGCTGACGGAGAACTTCTCCATGTATTCGGACATGTCGACGCGGATCAACGCGTTCGCGTCGGCGAACAGGAAGCGCGCCAGCGCGCGCGCCAACTCGGTCTTGCCGACCCCCGTCGGTCCGCTGAAAATGAAGGAGCCGATGGGCCGCTTCGGATCTTTGAGGCCCGCCCGGCTCCGCCGGATCGCCCGCGAGATCACCTGAATCGCTTCGTTCTGCCCGACCACGCTCTCGTGCAGCTCGTCTTCCATGCGCAGCAGGCGCGCGGTTTCCGCTTCCTGCAGACGCGTCACGGGAATCCCGGTCCAGCGCGACACGATGAACGCGACGCCTTCCTCGCTGATCGTGGGCCGGCGGGTCTGGCGCTCGCGCTCCCACTCTTCCTGCTTGCGCCGGATCTCGGCCTGGAGCTCGCGCTCGGAGTCGCGCAGCGACGCCGCCCGCTCGAAGTTCTGGTCGCGGACCGCGGCTTCTTTATCGCCGTTGATGCCCTCGAGCTTGTCCTTGAGCTCTGCGACCTCCGGCGGCGGGACCTGCGCCGCCAACCGGGCGCGGGCGCCCGCTTCGTCGATGACATCGATCGCCTTGTCGGGCAAGAAGCGGTCGGTGATGTAGCGCTCCGACAGCTTCGCGGCCTCGATCAGGGTCTCGTCCGGAATGATGACCCGGTGGTGATCCTCGTAACGCTTCCGCAGACCCTTGAGGATCTCAATCGTCTCGTCGACGGTCGGCGGATCCACGATCACGGTCTGGAAGCGGCGCTCCAGCGCGCCGTCCTTTTCGATGTACTTGCGGTACTCATTCAGCGTCGAGGCGCCGACGCATTGCAGCTCACCACGCGCGAGCGCCGGCTTGAGCATGTTGGACGCGTCCACCGCGCCCTCGGCCGCCCCGGCCCCGACGAGGGTGTGCAGCTCGTCGATGAACAGGATGATGTTCTTGTTCTGCGCGATCTCGTTGATGACGGCCTTGAGCCGCTCCTCGAACTGGCCGCGGTACTTGGTGCCCGCGATGACGGCGGCCATGTCGAGCGAGAGCACACGATGATCCTTCAGCGCGTCGGGGCATTGCCCGCCCGCGATCAGCTGCGCCAGACCTTCGACGATCGCCGTCTTGCCCACGCCCGGCTCACCGATCAGCACCGGATTGTTCTTCTTGCGACGCGACAGGATTTCCATCACCCGCTCGATTTCCTTCTGCCGTCCGATCGTCGGATCGAGCGACCCTTCGGCGGCGAGCTGCGTCAGGTCGCGGCAGAAGTGGTCCAGCGCGGGGGTCTTCGATTTCTTCTCGCTCTTGGGCGGCGTCGGCTGGGCGCCGGTCCCACCGCCGGCGGGCGTCGCGGGCATCTCGCTGCCGAGCAGCCGCAGCGTCTCGGCACGCGCCTGTTCGAGGTTCACGCCGGCGTCCGTCAGGACCTGCGCGGCGATTCCCTTCTCTTCGCGCAGCAGGCCGAGCAACAGGTGCTCCGTCCCGACGTAGGAGTGATTGAGCTCTCGCGCCTCGCTCATCGCGAGCTCGAGCACCTTCTTGGCGCGTGATGTATATGGAAGGTCGGGACCGGCTGCCGCCGCCGCTTTCCCCTTCTTGACCGTCTCCTCGATCTTCTGTTGAATCTCTTCGAGATCGACGTTGAGATTGGTCAGGACCGCTGCGGCGACGCCTTCGCCCTCGCGGATCAAGCCGAGCAGGATGTGCTCGGTGCCGACGTACTCGTGATGCAGGCGGGCCGCCTCTTCGCGGGCCATCTGCAGAACTTTCCGCACGCGATCCGTGAAATTGTACCCGTTCATCTATGTCGAACTCACCTTTCGCCGTTCAACTGGATTCCGCTTCGAGCAGGCGCCGCACAAACGCAGCGCGCACCGTCGGCAGCTCACGGTCGCCGGTCGACCGGCCATCCATCGCCGCCAGGTGCGCAGGTTGAGTGTAGATCAGCAGCTTGTTGAGCGTATATACCCCCCGCCCGCCAAGCAGATTCAGACCGACACCCAACCGCACTCCGCTCAACAGATTCATCGTCTCTTCAAACGACAGCCGGCGCGCATGTTTCAGCAGTCCGTACGCACGCCACGTCTTGTCTTCCACTTCCTCGGGTGCCGTCCTCAACAGCACGTCGCGTGCCTGCTCCTCGTATTCAATAACCTGTCGCACGATTTTCCCCAGGTGGTCGATGAGCTCGTCTTCAGTCTTCCCCAAGGTAGTTTGGTTGGACAGCTGGAAGAAATTCCCGACGACTTCACTGCCTTCCCCGTATAAGCCCCGAAAGGTTAGTCCAACCTGCGAGAGTCCTTGCAGAACTTTGTTGATTTCCTTGGTCAAAACAAGGCCCGGCAAATGGATAAGCACGCTGGCCCGGAGCCCCGTTCCGGCATTCGTCGGACAGGACGTAAGATAGCCAAATTCAGGATGAAAGGCGAAAGGAACGAGCCGGCCCAACTCGGCATCTACCGCTTCCACCGCGGCATACGCGTCCTCCAAATCGAATCCCGACCACATGCCGTGCAGCCGCAAGTGGTCTTCTTCATTTACCATGACGCCGACCTGATCCTGGACGAGCAGCGTGGCGCCGGGCCGGGGACGTGCCTCGCGCTCGAGGCCCGCTAACTCCTTGCTGACAAGATGCCGTTCGTGCAGGAGCTGCCGCTCGGGCCGTTCCATTTGATCCAGGTGGAATGCCACCGCGGCCGCTAGGCGCTCCGACGACGCCGCGGCTTCGCTGACGCGCTCGAGAACGGCCGTCCGGTCGGCATCCTTCGCCCGCTGGCTGAAGGGGATGCCGCGCACGTTGCGCGCAAGCCGGATTCTGGTCGACAAGACGACCGTGGACTTGGGGCCGGAAGCGTCCAGCCAGCGCATCCCGCCGTCGGGAAGCAACGACAGATCCATTATTCCAGCACCCGAATGCGGTCCCGCAGCTCGGCCGCAAGCTCGAAGTTCTCGCCCTCAACCGCGCGGCGCAGCTGCGCCTTCAAGTCGAGGAGACGGCTGCGGGGATCGTCGGCGCCCCCGCCCTCGCCCGGGGTTTCGTAGCGCTCGCCGACGTGCTGGCTCGAGCCGTGCAGCCGGCGCAGCAGGTCGCGCAGATGCGAGTCGAACGAGACATAGCATTGATCGCAGCCAAGGCGGCCGGAATCGCGGAAGTCGCGCAGCGTGCTGCCGCAGGCCGGGCAGCGCAGCGTGTCGCCCGACGCCGGGACGAGGGCGCCCGCGCCGCCGCCTTTGACGACCGCCCCCAAGAAGTTCCCGAGGGGACTCTTGAGCACCGCGCCACCCGTTTCCACGCCCTTTTGCTGAGCGCATTGCTCGCACAGATGGAGCGTGACCTTGGAGTCGTGCTCGACCTGCGTCAGGTTGATGATGGCGTCGCGTTCTTTGCAGTTATCGCACAGCATCAGGGAATCGCCTCCACCGAGCTCACCGATGTGAGGCGGCCGTCCTCCAGCAAGAGCACCCGGTCCGCCCGGCTGGCGAGCTGGCGGTTGTGCGTGACCACCACGACGGCCGTTTCGTACTCGCGTGCCAGCCGGAAAAAGATTTCATGCAGCCGTTCCGCGTTCGCGTGATCGAGGTTGCCCGATGGTTCGTCGGCGAGAACGACGCTCGGATCATGCACCAACGCCCGCGCGACGGCACACCGTTGCTGTTCTCCCCCCGACAACTCGGCGGGACGATGGCTCATACGGCCCGCCAAGCCGACCTCCGAGAGTACCTCTTCGGCCCGCGAGCGCGCCTTGCGCGGAGACGACCCTCCGATCAACAGTGGCATCATCACGTTTTCCAACGCCGAGAACTCCCGCAACAGATGATGAAACTGGAACACAAAGCCAAGTTTCCGGTTCCGGAGGTCCGCCGCGCCGCGCGGATCGAGATCGGCGTAGCGCGACCCATCCAGCCAGATGTCCCCCGTGGTCGGGCTGTCGAGCGCCCCGAGAAGGTGCAGCAGCGTGCTCTTCCCCGCCCCGGAGGCGCCGACGATGGCGACGAACTCCCCGCGCCGGACTTCGATGTCGATGCCGCACAGGATCTCGAGCAGCTGACCGTCTCCGCCCGCGAAGACCCGCCGGATCGCCCGGCCAACGAGAAGCGCGTTCATTCGTACCGGATCGCGGTCACGGGCTCGAGCCCGGCCGCCTGGATGCTTGGATACAGCGGCGCCAGGGTGGCGATCACAAGACTCGCCGCGACGACGGCCACCGCATCGAGCGGGTTGATCAGCACGGGAAGATGGTCGATGAAGTAGATCGACGGATCGATCGGGATGAGCTGTCCACGGTTCACCAGCGATCCCGCGATCAACCCGAGCACGGCCCCCAGCACCGTGCCCGTCAAGCCGATGAACACGCCTTGCGTCAGGAACACGCGGCGGATGCGGCCACGCTGCATGCCCATCGCCAACAGGATGCCGATCTCGCGCGTTTTGTCGCGCACCACCATCGTCAGCGTGCCGACGACGTTGAAGGCAGCCACCACGCAGATCAGGAAGACGACGAGCCCCATCGCGAGCTTCTCGAGTTTCAATGCCGAAAAGAGCGACCGGTTCTGGAGCTGCCAATCGAGCGCGCGATAGGGAT
>QHTW01000281.1 GCA_003220955.1 Gemmatimonadota bacterium
GGCGAAGCTGAAGGAGCTGCAGGCGAAGCTGTTCCGCTGGCGCAAGGCGGGGACGCCGTTCGATCAGCCGTGTTGCGGCTCGACGTTTACCAATCCCAGCGGCGGCACCAAGACGGCCGGGATGCTCATCGACGAGTGCGGGCTCAAGGGCTTCACGATCGGCGGGGCGCAGGTGTCGACGCTCCACGCGAACTACATCATCAACAAGGGCACGGCGACCGCGAGCGACGTGCTCAAGGTCATCGATCACATTCGCAAGACGGTTGCCAAAAAGACCGGTATCACACTGGAGCTCGAGTGCAAGATCATCGGCTAAACTATTTCGCGCACGAGTCCAGCTACGTCGACGATGGTGCGGTCATCGGGAACGGCACCAAGATCTGGCACTTCTCACATGTGATGCCCGGGGCGGTGATCGGCGAGCGGTGCAATCTCGGCCAGAACTTTCCATCTACGAAGGCGTCGAGTTGGAAGACGACGTCTTCTGCGGCCCCTCGTGCGTGTTCACCAACGTGATGAATCCGCGCAGCCACGTGTCCCGCAAGAGCGAGTACCGACGCACGCTCGTGAAGCGGGGCGGATCGATCGGGGCGAACGCCACGATCGTCTGCGGCGTCTCGCTGGGCGAATACGCGTTCATCGGCGCGGGTGCGGTCGTGACCTCGGACGTTCCCGCATACGGTCTCATGGTTGGCGTTCCCGCCAGACGCGTGGGGTGGATGTGCCAGTGCGGTGAGCGGCTGCATCCGACCGGCGGGCACGCCACGTGCGCGCGCTGCGGCGCGAGCTACACGGAAACCGGGGGCGTCTTGCGCCAGATCACTCCATCGCGCGTCGGGGCGTCATGAACGTCCCCCTGCTCGATTTAGTCGCTCAATACAACGCGATCAAGGACGACGTGCTCCCTGCGATGATGCAGGTCGTCGAGACCCAGCATTTCATCATGGGCCCGACCGTCCCGCGGCTCGAGTCGGAGATCGCGCGGCTGTCGCACGCCAAGCATGGGATCGGCTGCGCGAGCGGGACGGACGCGCTGCTGCTGCCGCTCAAGGCGCTCAATCTGAAGCCGGGTGACGAAGTCATCACGACACCGTTTACCTTCTTTGCGACGGCGGGGACGATTCATAATGCTGGCGGCAAGCCCGTGTTCGTCGACATTCAGCCCGATACGTTCAACATCGATCCCGCGGCGGTGAAGCGCGCGATCACGTCGCGAACGCGCGCAATCGTGCCCGTGCACCTCTACGGTCAGATGGCCGACATGCTCGAGCTGATGTCCATCGCGCAAGCCAGAGGACTCAAACTGATCGAAGACGCTGCGCAAGCAATCGGGGCGCGGCGCAAGATCGACGGCGAGTGGCGGATGGCGGGCGAGCTCGGATGGGTGACGGGCTACTCGTTCTTCCCGAGCAAGAATCTGGGCGCCTGGGGCGACGGCGGTATGATGGTCACCTCGGACGACGCCGCCGCAGAGCGACTCAAGAAGCTGCGCCTGCATGGTGGCGCCAAGCAATACCATCATGAGGAAGTGGGCACCAACTCCCGGCTGGACTCGCTCCAAGCCGCCATCCTGCTCGCCAAGCTGCCGCATTTGGCCGCCTGGTCGGCGAAGCGGCGCGAGCACGCGGCCTACTATACGAAGGCGCTGGCCGACGTCCCCCAGGTCAAGCCACCGGTCGTGGATCCTGCGAACGAGCACATCTTTCATCAGTACACGCTCCGGGCGGAGCGCCGCGATGAGCTCCAGACGCATTTGAAGAAGGAAGGGATCGGCCACGCCGTCTATTACCCGGTCCCGCTTCACCGCCAGCCCTGTTTTGAGCACTTAGGGCTTCAGGAAGGCAGCCTGCGCCAGGCAGAGCAGGCGTCGCGTGAGGTGATTTCGCTCCCCATCTACCCCGAACTCACCCGCGCACAGCTCGATCGGGTGCTCGATGCGATCCACGGATTCTATCGGTGAAGCGGCTGAAGATCGGCGTAATTGGTGCTGGTGCCTGGGGGCGCAATCACGTCCGTACGGTGGCGGGCTTGGCCGAAGGCGAGCTTGCGGCGGTCTGCGACACCGACCAGAAAGTGCGGGAGCGCCTGTCGCGGCAGTACCCGGGCGCCCTGGTGACGGGCGACGTGCCCGCGCTGCTCGGCGCCGTCGACGCCGTGATCGTGGCTTCCCCAGCCACCACCCATGCAGCCGTGGCCCAACAGGTGCTGGAGGCGGGCAAGCCGGTGCTGGTCGAGAAGCCGTTTGCCCTCAACGTACGCGATGCAGAGGCAGTGGCCAAACAGGGCGCGCAGCGGGGCATCCCAGTGCTCGCCGGCCACCTTCTCGTCTATCACCCGGCCGTCCAGCGGCTACGCGAGCTCGTCCAGACAGGCGAGCTGGGCAAGGTATTCTATCTCTATGGCCTCCGCGTGAACCTGGGGCAGGTTCGCAAGGACGAAAACGCGCTCTGGAGCTTTGGCCCGCATGATGTTTCAGTGGCACTCTACTTGCTTGGTGAGGAGCCGGTACGCGTCGCTGCCCACGGCAAGAGCTACTTGCAACCCGCCATCGAGGATGTCGTGTTTCTCACGATGGAGTTTGCAAGCGGCGTGCTTGCGCACGTGCAGTTGTCGTGGCTCGATCCCCATAAAGAACGGAAACTCACCGTGGTAGGCGCTAAGAAGATGGTCGTGTTCGACGACATGGAGCCGCGCGAGAAGCTGCGGATCTACGACAAGGGCGTGGACCGTCCGCCCGAGTACGGGTCGTTCGGCGAGAGCCTGGCGATTCGCGAGGGCGACATTTTCATCCC
>QHTW01000282.1 GCA_003220955.1 Gemmatimonadota bacterium
TCGAGCAGTTCGGGCGGACGGCGGTGCAGGCCGCCAAGCAGCGGATCATTCAACGGGTGCGCGAAGGCGAGCGCAGCCGCATCCGCGAGGAGTTCTCCGGCAAGGTCGGCGAGCTACTCTCCGGCGAGGTCCAGCAGATCGAGCGCGGCAAGATCGTCGTCATGTTGAACAAGTTCCGCGAGGCCGAAGCGATCATTCCCTATCGCGACCAGAACCATCGCGAGCACTTCCATCAGGGCGATACGATCCGCGCGGTGCTGAAGCGCATCGAGGAGACTCCGAAAGGCCCGCGGCTCATTCTCTCCCGTGCCGATCCCCTGTTCGTCAAGGCGCTGTTCAAGCTCGAGGTCCCGGAGATCCAGCAGCAGATCGTCGAGATCCGCGCCACCGCGCGGGAAGCGGGGAGCCGCACGAAGATCGCCGTGTGGTCACGCGACGACGGGATCGATCCGGTCGGTGCGTGCGTCGGGCTCAAGGGCTCGCGGGTTCAGGCCGTCGTGAACGAGCTGAACGGCGAGCGCATTGATATCGTGCCCTGGTCGTCCGATCCGGAGCGATTCGCCAAGCTGGCGCTCGCGCCGGCGCGTGTGGCGCGCGTGTTCTCCGATCCCGAGTCCAAGACCATCCAGGCAATCGTCGACGAGGACCAGCTGTCGCTCGCGATCGGGCGCAACGGCCAGAACGTGCGGCTGGCATCGGAGCTGACGGGCTGGAAGGTGGACCTGTATTCGAGCCGCGAGTGGCTGGAGCGCGGTGGGGAAGGCCCGTTGTTCGCGCCGTTGCCGGCCACCGATGAGGCGGTGACGCAAGTCGCGCTGACCGAGATGAAGGGACTGTCCCCCGAGCTCGTCGCCGTGCTGGAGCAGGCCGGCAAGAAGACGCTCCAGGACATTCTCGATCTCGAGCGCGAAGAAGTCGATCAGCTGCCCGGGATGACCCCCGACCTGGCCGACAAGCTCATGGCCTTCCTCAATGAAATGACCGAGGAGGGCGGGGAAGAGGAAGAGCCGGGAGGGGGAGGGGGGCCAGCGAGTCCCGGTGCAGGAGCGCCGACCGCGGCGTGAACACGCGGATCACCCGCTTGCTCGGCTTGG
>QHTW01000283.1 GCA_003220955.1 Gemmatimonadota bacterium
GGCGCTGGCTAAAGGATTGATGTCTTCGGAGGAGTGAGTGGCAACAACGCGGATTCATGATCTAGCAGCGGAATTCGGGATCTCCAGCGAGCAGCTGATGGGCATGCTCAAGGAGTTGGACATTTTCGTGCGCAGTCATCTGACGCCGCTCAAGGACGAGCAGGTGTCGCTGATGCGCGCGCGCTGGGAGCGCGACAAGCGCAAGCAGAAGCAGCCGTCGGCGCCCCCCAAGCGGCGCCGTGCCGCAAAGGCCGCCGAGCCTGCACCAGAGCCGGTCGCGGCGACCGACAGCCGCCCCAAGCGTCGTCGTCGCACTGCGGCCGAAGTCGCCGCGGCCGATGCGGCTGCCGCAGAAACCGCAGCGGCGGAAGCCGCCGAGGCCGAGCGGGCGCGTCTGGCGCTCGAGACGGCGGTGCGCGAGCAGGAAGAGGAGAAGGCGGCGCCTTCGCTCGAGCAGCGGGCCGCGGCGCTGTTCAAGGATCTGGCCCCGGCGACCGCACAGACCACCGAAGTCGTCGAGCCTCCACCTGCACAAACTCCCACGTTCACGGCGCCGCCCACGGCTCCGCTGCAGCGGCCGTTCATTCCGACGCCGGTCCGTCCGCGGCCCGTCGCCCGCGGGGCACCATCCGGCCCCGGCGCTCCCGTATCCCAGCCCCCGCGTCCCGTCGCCTCGGCGGCGCCGGGCGCGCAGCCGCTCGATGAGCGCCGGCGGGACAAGGGGAAGAAGCGAAAGAAAGGCAAGAAATCGCTGGTCGATCAGGAAGCCGTTGCGCAAAACATCTCGCGCACGCTCGCCACGTTGAAGGCACCGGTCGGCAAGAAGGGCGTGCATCGCCGTGAAGAGGGGCCGACGTTCCGCGAGGTCCAGGAGGAGCAGCGCCGGGCCGAGCGCGAGCGCGAGAAGACGCTGGTGCGCGTGACGGAATTCATCACGGTCTCCGAGCTCGCGAACACGCTGAAGGTTCCGCCGACGCAGATCGTGACGTTCGCGTTCAAAGAGCTGGGCCAGATGGTGACGATCAACCAGCGGCTCGACTTCGATATGATCGAGCTGATCGCCTCGGCGTTTGGATTCCAGGCGGTGCGCGAAGAGGAATACGCCACCACCCAGACCGAAGAAACCAAGGACGCCGCTGAAACGCTGAAGCCGCGGCCGCCGGTGGTGACGATCATGGGTCACGTCGACCACGGCAAGACGTCGCTGCTCGACTACGTCCGCAAAGCCAACGTCGTCGCGGGGGAGGCGGGCGGCATCACGCAGCACATCGGCGCCTACCAGGTCACGCTCAAGGACGGCCGCAAGATCACGTTCCTCGACACGCCGGGCCACGAAGCGTTCACGGCCATGCTGGCCCGCGGGTCGCAGGTCACGGATATCGTCGTGCTGGTCGTCGCCGCGGACGACGCGATCATGCCGCAGACGATCGAGGCGATCTCGCACGCCAAGAACGCCGGCGTGCCCCTGGTCGTGGCGATCAACAAGATCGATCTGCCGACGGCCAACGTGCAGAAGGTGAAGCAGGATCTGTTGACGCACGGTGTCGTCCTCGAAGAATTCGGCGGCACGACCTTGATGACGCC
>QHTW01000049.1:0-3541 GCA_003220955.1 Gemmatimonadota bacterium
GCTGGTGCCGCGAGGCGCGGGCAGCGGAATGACCGGCGGCAACGTCGGGCGCGGCGTGATCGTGGATTTCAGCCAGGGCTTCCGTCAGCTCACCGTGGACCCGGCGCAACGCGTGGCGCGCGCCGGCGCGTCGGTCACCTGGG
This sequence comes from Gemmatimonadota bacterium, assembly GCA_003220955.1. Lineage (GTDB taxonomy): Bacteria > Gemmatimonadota > Gemmatimonadetes > Gemmatimonadales > GWC2-71-9 > 20CM-2-65-7. Next base: position 144 of record QHTW01000049.1, read on the forward strand.
GGCAGATCAACGAGGCGGCGCGGGGCTTCGGGCTGCGGCTGCCCCCCGATCCCTCCTCCGGGGCGTTCGCGACCTCCGGTGGTATGGCGTCCACCAACGCCGCGGGCCCGCGATCGCTGCGCTACGGCAGCGTGAGGCGCTGGATCGAGGCGGTCGAGATAGTAGGTACAGATGGAGAATCGCGCTGGGTGAAGCGGGGAGCGGGGAGCGGGGAGCGGTTCGCCCTGGGGCAGGACGAACGACGGTTGATCGCAGCTCGATTCCCCAGGACCCGCAAGAACTCCAGTGGCTACGCCCTCGATGCGTTCGCGCAATCCGGCGACGAGCTCGATCTGCTGATCGGCTCCGAAGGCACGCTGGCCGTGATCACCGGTGTTTCCTGGCGCCTCGACCCGATCCTCCCCGACGTGGCCGGCGTCGCCCTCGGCTTCGGCGCGTTGGAAGCGCTGGGCGACGCCGTGCCCTACCTGCTCGCCCTCAACCCCTCCGCGGTGGAGCTGCTCGACCGCACCATCCTTTCCTTTGTAGAGGAGGCCGGGGTGACCCTCCCCGCCGGCCTCGCCTGCCTGCTCCTGGTGGAGTTCGAGCGCGAGACGGCCCCCGCCGCCCGGGGCGTGGTGGGCGACGCCGTCCGCGGCCTCAAGCACCTCACCACGCACGTCGAAACGGCGGTGGACCGCGCGGGGCTGGAGCGGCTGTGGACGGTGCGGAAGCTCGCGAGCCCCGCCCTGGCCCGCCTCTCGGAAGCGCGGCGCTCGCTGCAGGTGATCGAGGACGGCTGCGTGCCGATCGAGCGGCTCGGCGAATACGTCGCCGGGGTACGCGCCGCGGCCGACGGCGCGGGGATCCCGGTGGTGCTGTTCGGCCACGCGGGCGACGGGCACGTGCACGTCAACACCCTTCCCGACGTGAACCGTCCCGGCTGGAAGGAAGAGGTGCGCGGGTTGTACGACGCGGTCACCGCGCTGCAGCTGCGGTTGGGCGGCACGGCGAGCGGCGAGCACGGCGACGGCCGGCTGCGCGCGGGGTTGCTCGAGCGCGTGTACGGCGCCGAGGTGGTGGAGCAGTTCCGGCGCATCAAGCAGGCGTACGACCCGCTCGAAATCCTCAACCCGGGTGTTATACTTCCCGCCGCAGGTTGGGAGGGGGCGCCGCTCGCCGATCTGAAAGTCGGCGCCGACGCCGCGGGGATTCCCGATGACCACACCGAAGACATCACTGGCCGATACTTGACACCCGATGGAAATCTTTCGCGAGCCCCGCGTCACGCTCATCGCCCGGCCCGAGTTTCTCGAGCCGCAGCACCTGCCGGTGCGCTGGCTCGGCGACTCCACGCCCGGCGAGCGGCTCGCTGAATACGCGGGGCGGCTCTGCTACATGAGCCAGCACAACCCGGTGAACCGCACCACCGCCGACTACCTCGACAACATCAAGAAGCAGGGCCACGGCTCCGTGCTCGAGCATTCGGTCTACGTGCTGCTCATCGAGGGCATCTCGCGCTCCTGCTCGCACGAGCTGGTGCGGCACCGCGCCGGGTTCGGCTACTCGCAGATCTCGCAGCGCTATGTCGACGAGTCGCACGCCGCGTTCGTCGTCCCCCCCGCGATCCTCGGGGACGCGAAGCTCGAAGCCGACTGGGAGCACCAGGTCGCGGAGGCGCAGGCCGCGTACGTGCGCGCCGTCGAGGGACTGATGGAGCGTTACGCCTGGGTGAGCGACAAGGTGCATCGCCGCAAGATGGCGCGCGAAGCGGCGCGCAGCGTGCTGCCCAACGCGACGGAAGTGAAGATCGTCGTCTCCGGCAACGCGCGCGCGTGGCGCACGACGCTGGAGCTGCGCTGCGGCGAGGGCGCCGAGCTCGAGATCCGGCGCATGGCGATCGCGTGTCTGCGCGCGCTGCAGCGCGAAGCGCCCGCGTTGTTCTCCGACTTCGAGATCTACGTCGCCGACGACAAACAGGAAGCAGCGCGGGTCACCTACCACAAGGTTTGATTACCGACAACCGTAAACCGACAACCGAGAACGATGGTTCTCGGTTGTCGGTCGTCGGTTCTCCGAATTTTTTTTCGGCTTACCTATTGCGCATCTCGCCTTTGAAGCCCGAACCCACCAGCAATCTCGACGACGCGTTCGTCGAGTGGGACGATCGCTCCACCATTGAGGCGGTGGAGCAGGCTCTGAGTCTCTTCGGCGACGTCGCCCGACTCGAAGCCGACGTCTTCTTCCCGCAAAAAGTCGCGCTCGCCCGCCCGCACCTCGTCTTCAACATGGCCGAAGGCCTGCACGGCCCCAACCGCGAGGCTCATGTCCCGGCGATCTGCGAGTTCCTGAACGTGCCCTGCACCGCCAGCGACTCGCTCACCCTCGCGCTCGCGCTGCATAAGACGCGCACCAAGCAGATTCTCGCGCAGTGCGGCGTGGCGACTGCGCCGTTCGCCGAGGTGACGCACCTCGACGGCCTCGCCGACGTGCGGCTGCCGTATCCGCTGTTCGTAAAGCCGGTCCACGAGGGGTCGGGCAAGGGCATATTCGCCAACAACTTATGCCACTCACCCACGGAGCTGCGCGGGCGGGTGGCGGACCTGTTGGAGCGCTACAGCCAGCCGGTGCTCGTCGAGAGCTACCTCCCGGGCGCGGAATTCACCGTCGCGATTCTCGGCAACGGCCCCGAGGCCGAGTGCCTGCCGATCGTCGCGATCGACTTCGCGGCGCTGCCCGCGGGTGCGACGCCGGTCTACGGCTTCGAAGCGAAGTGGGTCTGGGACACGCCCGACCGTCCGCTCGATCTCTTCGAATGTCCGGCGCGCGTGCCCGAATCGCTCGCGCGCGAGATCGAGGGCGTTGCCCTCGCCGCCTATCACGCCCTCGGCTGCCGCGACTGGTGCCGCGTGGACGTGCGCCTCGACGCTGCCGGCGCGCCGAACGTCGTGGAGCTCAATCCGCTCCCCGGCATCATCCCCGACCCCAACATGAACTCCTGCTTCCCCAAAGCGGCGCGCGCCGCGGGGATGACGTACGACGAGCTGATCCAGGAGGTCGTGCACATCGCCTGGAAGCGGATCACGGGTCTGGCGCTGGGGCGGTCGCGATCGCGGGAAGCGACCGCGTGAGGATCGTCATCCTCTACGACCCCGGCGCCGACGATTGGACGGCCGACGACATCGCCGGCGTCATGAAGGCGGTCGACGAGATCGTCAACATCTTCACCGGGCTGGGCCATCGTGTCCGCAAGGTTCCGGTCCGCCATGACTGCCGCTGGTTCGGCCCCTGCCGCCGGGCCGACCTCGTCTTCAACCTGTGCGAGGGCGTTCACGGCGTCGCCCTGTGGGAGGATCACGTCGCGGCGATGCTCGAGTTCGCCGGCATCGCGTTCACCGGCTGCGGCTCGTGGACGATGG
>QHTW01000049.1:3587-6090 GCA_003220955.1 Gemmatimonadota bacterium
GGACACTGGCACGCGGCACCATCGCCGATGACTTCCCCCTCCCCGCGATCGTGAAGCCGGCCGCCGAGGACGCGAGCGCGGGGCTCGACCGCGGCTCGGTCGTGGCCGACCGCAAGACGCTGCGGGCCCGCGTCGCCGAAATGACCGAGCGGTTCGACGAGGTGCTGGTGCAGGCGTACGTCGCGGGCCGCGAGTTCAACGTCGGCTTCCTCGGCACCCGCGCGCTCCCCGTCGCCGAAATCGACTTCACGGGCATGCCCGAGGGCCATTGGCCGATCCTCACCTACGCCGCCAAATGGGACGTGGGCTCGGCCGAGGACCTGGGGAGCGTTCCCGTCTGCCCCGCCGCCGTCTCGCAGCGGCTCGCGGAGCGGTTGGTGCGCGTCGCGACGCGGGCGTGGGAGGTGATGCAGGGATCGGGCGGCGGCTACGGGCGCGTGGACCTGCGGGTGGACGACCAGGGGCACCCGTGGGTGCTGGACGTGAACCCCAACCCCGACCTGACCGACGACGCCGGGCTGTCGCGCATGGCGCAGGCAGCCGGCTGGGAGTACCCCGAGCTGGTGCGGCGGATCGCCGAAGTGGCGCTCCGCGACGCCCAGGGGGCGAAGGCCGCGCGTGAGCTGCTCGCTGCGCCCCGTCGGGCGCGCGCACCGCGCACGGCTTGAGCGGCTGACGCGCGGCACCGGTCTCTTCCGCGAGGAGGAGGTCGCCACTGCGGTCGGGCTGCTCGACGAGTCTTTGGCCGGCGACGACGACTATCAATTCGTCGGCGGGTTCGAAGGCGATGAGCTGATCGGGTACGGCTGTTGGGGGCCCACACCCGGCACCGTGGCGACGAGCGACCTGTATTGGATTGTCGTCGATCGCGCCCGCCAGGGGTCGGGCATCGGGTCGCAGCTGCTCGCAGAGGTAGAGCGCCGGCTGGCGGCAGACGGCAGACGGCTCGTCGTCGTCGAAACCTCCTCTCGGCCCGATTACGAGGCGACCAGGGGTTTCTACGAAGCACGCGGCTACACCAGAGCCGCAACCATTCCGGGCTACTATGCGGCCGGTGACGACCTGGTGATCTATACCAAGGATCTGACTACTGGAGACCTGGCAAGAACTACTCCGTAAGCGGAGCATCGCTTCTCTCGACGCCCTGGCCGCGCGTTTTGGCGCGGAGCACGTCGGGGACATCAGTCGCCTCCGCCAGGCAGCCGAGAACTTCGAGTTTCGCATCTCGCCCGCGATGGTGGACCTCATCAAGTCGCCAGGCGATCCTATCTGGCTACAGTACGTTCCCACCGTGCAGGAGCTGGAAGTCGAGGATGGGCTCGTCGACTCGCTCGCGGAGGACGAGAACTCGCCGGTGCCCAACATCACGCACCGCTATCCCGACCGCGCGCTGTTTCTGGTCTCGCCCGTCTGCGCCTCCTACTGCCGGTTCTGCACCCGCCGGCGCAAAGTGGGCGATCCCCAGAAGATCCCGCTGTCGCAGCTCGAGTCGGCGTTTCGCTACCTGGAAGAGCATCACGAAATCCGTGATGTCATCATGTCCGGCGGCGATCCGCTGCTGCTGTCCGACCGGCGCATCGACGACATCTGCAAGCGACTGCGGGCGATTCCGCATCTGGAAGTGCTCAGGATCGGGAGTCGCATCCCCTGTCATCTGCCCGAGCGTGTGACGCCGGAGCTGTGTGCCATCCTCAAGAAGTACCACCCGCTCTATATCAACACGCATTTCAATCACCCCGACGAGCTGACCCCCGCCGCCGTGCGGGCGCTGGGCATGCTGGCCGACGCCGGGATCCCGCTGGGCTGCCAAACCGTGCTCCTCAAGGGCGTGAACGACGACCCCGAGGTCATGAAGCTGCTGATGCAGCGCCTGCTCGCCGCGCGGGTGCGTCCTTACTACATCTATATGTGTGACCAGGTTGCCGGGGCCGAGCACTTCCGGACCACGGTCGAGAAGGGGCTGGAGATCATCAAGGCGCTGCGGGGCTGGACGTCTGGCCTCGAAGATTCCGCTCCTGCCCGAATACGTGGTGAAGCTGACCGACAAGGAAATCATTCTTCGCAATTACGCCGGAAAAACGTACCGCTACAGCCAACCCCTCGACCCGATTCTCGTCGGCTGATTCGTCCCCCCCCCTTGCACGATTTCGAACGGGTTCGCATATTTATGATAACAAATGCATAAACATACGATTATCTTGCTGGCGAATCCCAACGACGGACCCTCACCAGGGAGCGGCGGGGCGCGATAGCGTGCAGAAACGACTGAAACCCAGCCAGCCCGCTCCCTCAGCCGAGCGGGCTTTTCGTTTGCTCGATCCCTGGCGCGAGCGCGACGCCTGCGGCGTCGGGTTCGTCGCGCGCGCGGACGGCGGCCGTGGCCACGACATCCTGGCGATGGCCCTCACCGCCGTCGCGCGGCTCGCGCACCGGGGCGCCGCCTCGAACGACAAATCCGGCGACGGCGCCGGTGTGCTCACACACATCCCGCATCGCCTGCTTG
>QHTW01000049.1:6136-17891 GCA_003220955.1 Gemmatimonadota bacterium
AATGTCGGTGCTGGGATGGCGGGTTGTCCCGGTCGATGCCGCCGTGCTCGGCCCGCTCGCCGCCACGAGCCAGCCGACCATCCGCCAGCTGTTCATCGGTCCGCCATCGGGGCCAGCGAACGCGCAAGCGTGGGAACGGCGCCTGTACCTCGCCCGCCGTGTCATCGAGCGCCGCGCGGCAAGCGCCGGCATTCCCGTTTTCGTCTGCTCGCTCTCGTGCCGGACGGTCGTGTACAAAGCGCTCCTCGTCGGCACGGAGCTTCCCGGATTCTACGCCGACTTGCAGTCGCCGTTGTTCGAGACCGGCATCGCGGTGTTTCATCAACGCTACTCGACCAACACCCTGCCGAGCTGGCCGCTGGCGCAGCCGTTCCGGCTGCTCGCGCACAACGGCGAGATCAACACCCTCTGGGGGAACCGGAACGCCATGCGGGCGCGAGAACCGGCCCTGGCGGCACCGGCGTGGGAGCGCGACGTCGAGCAGCTGAAGCCGGTCATCTGGCCGGACGGCAGCGACTCCGCCAGCCTCGACAATGCGTTCGAGCTGCTCGTGCGCTCAGGGCGGGATCCCGTCCACGCGCTCATGATGCTGCTGCCGGAGGCGTGGGAGCGCATCCCCGACATGCATCCCGCGCTGCGCAGCTTCTACGAGTACCATGCCGGCCTCATGGAGCCGTGGGACGGCCCGGCCGCACTCGCCTTCAGCGATGGCGTCATCGCCGGCGCGGCGCTGGACCGCAACGGGCTGCGGCCCTGCCGGTACAAGGTCACGCGCGACACCACCGTCGTCGCCGGGTCAGAGGTCGGTATCGTCGACCTCGATCCCGCCGACGTCGTGGAATCCGGCCGGCTCGGTCCCGGCGAGCTGCTGGTCGTCGACACCCTGCGCAACGTCGTCCTCCGCAGTGCGGACGCGAAGCTCGAAGTGGCGCAACGCTTCCCCTATCGCCGCTGGGCTGCGCGGGTCGTGCGCCAGCTTCCAACGGAAGTCCCGGCGCTGGGACCTGTCCTCCCCGCCGACGAGCTCACCGCGCGCCAACACGCGTTTGGGTACAGCCACGAGGACCTGCGGTACGTCATCTCGCCGATGGCCGCCGAAGGCCGCGACGCGATCTGGAGCATGGGCGACGACACACCGATCGCGCCGCTCTCACGTCTTCCGCAGAGTCTGTACGCGTACGTCAGGCAGCGGTTCGCGCAGGTCACCAACCCCGCGATCGATCCGCTCCGCGAGGAGCTGGTGATGTCGCTGGTCATGTACCTCGGGCGGCGCGGCTCGGTGCTCGCGCAGCGTCCGGGCGGGCGGACGTTGCTGCGCATCGAGCACCCGGTGCTGCTCGCGGGAGAAATGGCGGCGTTGCGGCGCGCCGGAGGCGCTGAGCTCACGACGCTCAGCGCCGTCTGGGAAGCGGCCGCCGGACCCGAAGAGCTGGCCCACGCGCTCGAGACCTTGAGCCGCGATGCGGTGAAGGCGGTCCGCCGGGGCGGCGGCGCCACGATCCTCGTGATCAGCGACCGTGACGCCGACAAAACCCGCGCGCCGATTCCGATGCTGCTCGCGATCGGCGCGGTACACCAACGCCTCGTGCAGGCGGGACAACGCATCCGCGTCGGGCTCGTGGCCGAAGCGGGCGACGCGTGGGACGTGCACCATTTCGCCGCGCTGTTCGGATATGGCGCGGAGGTCGTGCATCCATGGCTTGCCCTGCAGTGCCCTCCCCTGCGGGACGCCGCGTCCTCGGCCGAGCAGTACCGCGGCGCCGCCGAAAAGGGATTGCTCAAGATCCTCTCGAAGATGGGGATCTCGACGCTGCAGTCGTACGTCGGCGCGCAAATCTTCGAGGCGATCGGGCTCGGTCCGGAGGTCATTGACCGCTGCTTCACTGGCACGGCCTCGATCATCGGTGGCATCGGCTTCAAGGAGATCGCCGAGGATGTGTTGCTGCGGCACCACAGCACAGGCGTGTTGCCGGATCACGGCCGGGTGAGGTACCGCCGCGACGGAGAGGACCACGGCTGGTCCCCGCCGCTGGTGCGCGCGTTGCAGGACGGCGATCACGCCGGGTTCGACGAGCGCGTGCGGGCTCGGGCACCAGCGGGTCCACGTGACTTGCTCGACTTTGCCGAGCAAGCGCCGGTCCCGCTTGACGAGGTCGAGCCCGCCGAAGAGATCCGGCGGCGCTTCATCTCCAGCGCGATGTCCCTCGGCGCGCTCTCTCCCGAGGCGCACGAGACGCTCGCGATCGCGATGAATCGCATGCACGCCAGATCCAATTCGGGCGAGGGCGGCGAAGACCCCGCGACCTATGCGGCGCGAGGCGACGGCGACCGCTCCGACAACCGGATCAAACAAGTGGCGTCGGGTCGCTTCGGCGTAACGACGGCGTATCTCGTCCGGGCGGACGAGCTCGAAATCAAGATCGCGCAGGGCTCCAAGCCGGGCGAAGGCGGCCAGCTGCCCGGTCACAAGGTCACGGACCTGATCGCGCGCCTCCGGCACGCGGTCGTGGGCATTCCGCTCATCTCGCCGCCGCCGCATCACGACATCTACTCGATCGAGGATCTCGCGCAGCTGATTCACGATCTCAAGCAGGTGAATCCTGCCGCGCGTGTGGGCGTGAAGCTCGTGGCCGAGGCAGGCGTGGGCACCGTCGCGGCGGGCGTTGCCAAGGCGTACGCCGACTACGTGCTCATCTCAGGACACAACGGCGGCACCGGCGCCTCCCCGTTGTCGTCGATCAAGCACGCCGGGTCACCGTGGGAGCTCGGTCTCGCGGAGACGCAAGCCATTCTCATGCGCAACAAGTTGCGCCAGCGCATCGAGGTCCGTGTCGACGGCGGGCTGCGCACCGGACGCGACGTCGTGATCGCCGCGCTGCTCGGCGCGGAGTCCTTTGGTTTCGGCACCGCGACGGTCGTCGCGCTTGGCTGCGCGATGGCGCGCCAGTGTCACTTGAATACGTGCCCGACCGGTATCGCGACGCAGCGGCCGGAGCTGCGCGCAAAGTTCCGTGGCACGCCGGAGCAGGTCGTCGCCTACTTCACGCACATCGCCGAGGACGTCCGCCGCGTCATGGCGTCGCTCGGCGTACGCCGGATGGATGACCTCGTCGGCCGTGTGGAGCTGCTGCGGCGGGTTGACCGTCCCGAAAACCCGCGGGCGCACCTCCTCGATCTGTCGGCATTGCTGTCCGCCCCCGCGAGCACATCGGAACCGCGCCGGCGCATGGTCGACCGCAACGTTCGTCCCGGTCTCGTGTCACTCGATACCGAGATTCTCGAGCGGAAGGACGCGACCCCGCGCGTGATCCCGATCGGGAATCATCACCTGACCGTCGGCGCGCGCATCGCGGGCGACATCGCGCGCGTCCATGGTGGCGGGGGACCGGAGTCACCGTTGCGGCTCCGGTTCCGGGGCAGCGCGGGCCAGTGCCTTCACGCTGCCGCGTATGACGCTGCATCTCGAGGGAGAAGCGAACGATCACGTCGGCAAAGGGCTGTGCGGCGGCGAGATCGTGATTCGGCCCTTCCGCGGCGCCGCTTATGCCGGCGGATCGCACGTGTTGCTGGGCAACACCGCGCTGTACGGCGCGACCTCGGGTCGCCTGTTCGCGGCCGGGAGCGCGGGGGACCGGTTTGCGGTGCGGAATTCCGGGGCGGTTGCGGTGATCGAAGGCGCCGGCGACCACTGCTGCGAGTACATGACCGGCGGCGTCGTCGTGGTGTTGGGGCCGGTCGGCCGGAACTTCGCGGCCGGGATGTCGAACGGTATCGCGTACGTCCTCGACGAACACAGCCTGCTGGAATCGCGGTGCAACATCGAGATGGTTGCGGTGACCGGGCTGAATTCGATGGACGAACGCGTGCTGCGGAAGTTCGTGCAGCAACACTTCCAAAAGACCGGAAGCGCCCGCGCGCGGGCCATACTCGGCCACTGGGAGGCCTACCGCACGCTCTTCAGAAAGGTGGCTCCGCCGGCGCTCGCGACAGTCGAACAGACCGCGACACCTACGGCCGTGATTTCGACACCCTGAAGGGTGTGGCTTTCAGCCTGAGAACAATCGTTGTAGTCTAGGGTCCATGTCCGGATCGCTCCCCATGCAGTTCAAAATCGGGCTCGTGCAGATGAGCATGAGCGACGACCCCGCGGCAAACCTCGGTAAAGCCGTCGCCCGGATTCGGGAAGCGGCGCAACAGGGAGCGAGCCTCGTTTGCCTCCCCGAGCTCTTTCGCACGCAGTACATCGGCCAGCGTGAGGACCACGCGCTGTTCGATCTGGCCGAGGCGGTGCCGGGACCGACGACGGAGGCGCTGGGGAAAATCGCGAAGGAGAACGGCATTGTCCTGATCGCGTCGCTCTTCGAGCGGCGCGCGGCGGGTCTCTACCACAACACGGCCGCGGTTATCGACGCCGACGGTAAGGTCAAGGGGATCTATCGCAAGATGCACATCCCCGACGACCCTGCATACTACGAGAAGTTCTACTTCACGCCGGGTGATCTGGGTTTTCGCGCCTTCGACACCAAAGTCGGTCCGATCGGCACGCTCGTGTGTTGGGACCAGTGGTACCCGGAGGCGGCACGTCTCACGGCGCTCCAGGGCGCCAACATTCTCCTGTATCCGACCGCGATCGGGTGGCATCCGGCGGAGAAGGAGAAGCACGGCGAGCAGCAGCTCGACGCCTGGAAAACCATCCAACGCAGTCACGCGATTGCGAACGGCTGCTGGGTTGCCGCCGTAAACCGCTGCGGTTTCGAGCGGCTGGGCGGCGAGGGCACGGGGATCGAGTTCTGGGGCCATTCGTTCGTCTGCGACCCGTTCGGCGTCCTCGTGGCCGAGGCCGCTGAGGACGAGGCGCTCGTGCTGGCGCACGTCGACCTAGCCCTGATCGAAGAGGTGCGTCGCAACTGGCCGTTCCTGCGCGACCGCCGCGTCGACGCCTACAGCGACATTCAGCACCGGTTCCTCACTGACTAACAGCGTTCGCATGCCGGCGGAGTGGGAGCGGCATGCAGCCACCTGGATCGGCTGGCCGCACAACGTCTCCGACTGGCCGGGCAAATTTCCTCCCATCCCGTGGGTCTGCGGCGAAATCGCGCGCAGGCTCGCGCCGGGCGAAATCGTCCGCATTCTCGTCAATTCGGCTGCCCATCAGCAGCAGGCGAGCAGAATTCTCAAGAAGGCCGCGCGCGTGGACTTCCTGCGATTCCCCACCAATCGCGGCTGGACCCGTGACTTCGGACCGATCTTCGTTCGCAAGGGTCCCGCCCTCACTATCGCGCGCTTCCATTTCAACGCCTGGGCCAAATACGCAGACTGGAAAAAAGACGCCAAGATCCCCGAGCTCGCCGCGAAGCGGTTCAAGCTCCCGCTCCGCGACGCGAAGATCGTCCTGGAGGGCGGCAGCATCGACGTGAACGGGCGGGGCACGCTGCTCACGACGGAGGAGTGTCTCCTCGACCCCAAAGTGCAGACCCGCAATCCCGGGTTATCACGTTACGAGATCGAGAACGTCTTTCGGGATACACTCGGCGTCACGAACACGCTCTGGCTCGGCAAGGGAATCGCGGGCGACGACACGCACGGACACGTCGACGATCTCTGCCGTTTTGTGAAGCCGGGCACCGTCGTCTTGTGTCGCGAGGAGAATCCGAAGGACGTGAATTACAAGCCGCTCGCGGAAAACCGCGAGCGGCTGCAGGGGATGCATCTGGAAAAAGGGACGAGCATCGAGGTGATCGACCTCCCGATGCCCGCCCCCCTCGTATTCGATGGCGTGCGGCTACCCGCGAGTTACGCCAATTTTTACATCGCGAACGCCGCGGTGCTCGTGCCAACGTTCAACGATCCCAAGGATCGCCTCGCGCTGGGGATCCTCACCGAGCTATTTCCTGAGCGCCCGGTCGTCGGGATCCATGCCGTGGATCTCGTCTGGGGGCTCGGCACGTTGCACTGCCTCACCCAACAAGAACCGGCGGCCGGTTAGGTTCTCACCGCCACGTCGATCGCGTCGGCAACGCCGGCGAGGTCGGCGAGGAGATGAGCGCGGGCACCGACGCTGAGGCCTTCGGTCTGGCGGACCCTGCCCAGGCAGGTCTCGAGCACCTCGAGGGCGGCGGCGCTCGCCTGATCAAGCAGTACGCGGCGACGCTCCATGAGGGACAGCAGCGAGGACTCGCGCATCGCGACCTCCTCTGCGGGAACTACTGCAGCTGCCAAATCTCCACGCGATTCCCGGTGAGGATCGGAATCAGCAAGCGATTTCGTTTCGCGTCATATCCGATATCGGCGGGACTTGGCACTCCGGTGATGATCTTCGTGCCTTGGGTGCTGTCGAACCGCGTGATCGACGAGTCGGCCCAGCTCGACACGACGATCTTTCCCCCGATCATCTCGACGCCATCGAACCCACCAGCGCCTCTGGCGATGACGGTGGGCGCGCGGTCGCCCGGCTTCCACGCGAGGATTGCCTTTCCGCCGTACTGCACGATGATGAACCGCCGCCCCACGGCGTCGAGCGTGATGCCGTTGGGCCACCCGAGGGTGTCACCACGCACCGCGACGGTCACCTTGCGGTCCGGTCCCACCCGGAAAACTCGATCTGGCCCGGGGTGCAGGACGTTTCCCACGTCGTCGAACCGGATGCCGGTGTCGGTGACATAGATCGCTCCGTTCGGCGCGATCGCAATGTCATTCAGGAAAACGGCGCCCAGGCTGTCGAGCCTCACGCTGTCGATCGCAGCGCCGGTGCGCGCATTGAACGCGCGCTGACGGTCGATGTCCGCAACCCACAGTGTGTCGCCGAGCAGAGCCAGACCTTTGGGCGCGTTGAGGGTCACACCAGCCCGACCACCCTCGATGAACTTGAGCACCTCGATCGCCCCGTCCGGCCGCAGACGGCTGATGAAGCCGTTGTTGTCTTTGGTCAGGGGGCCGCCGTTGATGTTCGACACGAAGTAGATGTCTTGCGCCGAATCGTCCAGCACCGATTCGGGCGTGAGAAACCCGACGACCGTCGCCACCTTCGTCGCCCGCGACGACGTCGTCGGTGGAGCCTGGAGCTGAGCTGGCGTCACCGTATCCGCCGCCTGCGACCGTTGTGGCGACCCTCGCCGGTCCACAGGCTGACACGCCGCGAGTGCTGCGAGGGAGGTGCAGAGGACGGTCGCTCTCATCAGACTCCTCCACGGTCAGGGTGGATGCCGCAACACACGCCCATCATTCCCCAAAACGGTCGCACGAGAGTAACCGTCGAGGTAGGGGGGGTTGCGGGCACACGCCCGACCTCCCGCGCCGTGATGAGCTGCACACGACTTCCGGTCGGGGCGGGCGCTTACGCTTTTGCTTCTTCCAGCTCCTTCTTGCGCGCCTCGGTGACCTTCGCCGCGATCTCGGGAGGCGCGTCCTGATAGACGTAGAACTTCATCTTGTACGTGCCGCGCCCGTGCGTGATCGAGTGCAGGGTGGTGGCATAGCGATCGAGCTCGGCCTCCGGCACGTGGGCCTTCACCTTCGTCAGGCGGCCGTCCTTTTCCGTGCCCATGATCTGCCCGCGGCGCGAGGAAAGATCGCCCATGACCGCGCCCTGGTATTCGTCCGGCGTCCAGACCTCGACGTCCATGATGGGCTCGAGCAACACGGGCCTGCAGCCGGGACTCACGTTTCTGAATGCGAGGATGCCGGCCATCTTGAACGACATTTCGTTCGAGTCGACGTCGTGGTAGGAGCCGTCGTAGACCTCGAACTTGAAATCCACGACCGGATAGCCGGCCACCGGCCCCTTGTGCGCCGCCTCGAGCACGCCGCGCTCGACGGCAGGGATGTACTGGCGCGGGATTACACCGCCGACGATCTCATCCACGAACTGCACTCCCGAGCCACGCGGCAGCGGCGCGATCCGGATCCAGCAGTCGCCGTACTGGCCGCGCCCGCCGGTCTGCTTCTTGTGCTTCCCCTGCCCCTCGTTCTTGCCGCGGAACGTTTCGCGATAGGCGACCCTGGGCTTTGCCGTCTGGGCGTGCACGCCGAACTTCCGCGCCAGGCGACCGACCACGATCTCGAGATGGCGCTCACCGAGTCCACGGATGAGCGTCTGTCCCAGCTCGCTGTTGAATTCGTGGTGGAAGGTGGGATCCTCTTCGTGCAGCTTGTGGAGCCCGGTGGAGAGCTTGTCCTCCTCACCCCGCTGCTTCACCTCGACGGCCACCGTGATCACCGGTTCGGGGAACGGGATCTTCGGGAGCACCAGCCCCTTGTCCTTGCTCGACAACGTGTCGTTGGTATGCGTGTCACGCAGCTTGGCGACGACGCCGATGTCGCCGGCGTGCAGCTCGGGAATCTCGAGCCGGTCCTTGCCCACGGCGACGCACAGGTGATTGAGCTTCTCCGAGACTTCGCGTGGCGCGTTCCAGACATCCTGCCCGTTCCTGACCGTTCCGGAAAAGATCCGAAACAGGGTCACGTCACCCACGTGCGGCTCGGAGACCGTCTTGAAGACTTGCGCGGCCAGTGGGCCGCCGTCCTCCGGCTTCAGCGTTACACGTTCGGCGCTCCCCCACTTCTGCGCTTCGGCCGGCGGCGCCTCGTGCGGCGCGGGGCACAGCTCGACCAGCTTGTTGAGCAGGGCGCGCGTGCCGTAGGTCAGCTCGGCGGCGCCGCAGAACAGCGGGAAGAGCTCCCCCTTCGCCATTCCCGCTTTCATAGCGGCGATCGCTTCATCGCGGCCGATTTCTTCGCCGCCGAGGTAGCGCTCGAGCAGCGTGTCGTCCGTCGCGGCGATGCTCTCGATCAATTCCTGGGAATACTTTTCGAAACGATCGTTGTACTCGTCGGGTACGTCGACTTCGTCGTACTCGCCGGCCTTCGTGCCCTTCTTGTACAGGTGCGCCTTCTTCGAAAACAGGTTGATGATCCCGTGGAACTCCGGTCCTTCGCCGACCGGGATCTCCACCGGGATCACCTTGGGCGTCAGCTGGTCCTTGATCTGATTGAAGACGCGCTCGAAGTTGGCGTGCTCCTTGTCCATCAGCGACACGAAGAACAGGCGCGGCAGCGCGCGGTGCTCGCAATAGTCCCACACCTTCTCGGTCCCGACTTCGACGCCGGATGTCGCGGACAATACGACCACGGCGGAATCCGCGGCGTACACGCCCGCCAGGGCGTCGCCGGTAAAGTCCAAGTATCCAGGCGTGTCGATCAGGTTGAGCTTCGTGTCCATCCACTCGGCGACCGCGAGCGCGAGGTTGATGGAGTATTTGCGTTCGATTTCGTCAGCGGTGTAATCGGTGAGGGCGGTGCCATCCTTGACTGATCCGTGTCGTTTGCTCGTGCCGGCCACGAACGCCAGCGCATCGACCAGAGAGGTCTTGCCGCTCGCGCCGTGGCCCACTACGGCCACATTGCGGATTTCGGGAGTCTTGTACACGCGCATACGGCGCAACGCTCCTGCGAGGGGGGAAAGAAATATGACCGAAATAGGAGGGGGACGGCTAGGAGTCCTGCGCCGTTACGACTCGGAGCGAGGAAGCTCAGGTAACGGCACGGAGGGCACCGGCGGAGCCGGCGGTGCTGCGTGATGCGGCACCGGCGCGAGACTAAACGCAGCCAGTCCGGCGATGACCATGATCGCCCCGGCGAGCACGAATGACGTAATCGCGCTCACGTCGTAGACGCTGCCGATCAGTGGCGGTCCCGCCGTGCGACCCAGCGCCGCGATCGCCTGCGCCGCGCCCAGGACGGTCCCTTGCTCATTGGGATCGGCGTACACCGACACGAGCCCGGTCGCGGCGGGCGCGAAGACGCTGTTGGAAACGGCGAGCACAAACGTCCACCCGTAGAGCAGCTCGGAGCTGGAGAGGAACGGCACGACCGCGATTGCCACCGCCATGCCGAACGTGCCGGCGATGACGAGCACTCGCTCGCCCACGCGTCGCACGATCTTCCCAAAAAAGTATCCCTGCACAGACGCGGCGGTGACGCCGATGATCGTGAACAGGATCGCCATCTCGCGCTCTTTCCAGCCCAGCGCGGCGGCCGCGTGCAGCGGCAGCGCGACGGTGTAACCCGCAAACGCGAGCGGCACGAGCGCCCAGACGGCCATCAGCGGCCGGAGCTTTGGCCGGGCCACGGCTTCACCGATGTGCGCCAGATCGAGGAGAGGGCGCTTGACCCGGAGCTCAGTTTTCAGCGACTCCGGGAGGATGAAGTAGGCCGACACGAAGTTCGCGAGCGAGAGTGCCACCGCGACGAGGCCGGGGGCTTTCGCGCCGCCGAAATGCGCCGCGAACCCGCCGATGGCCGGCCCCAGGCTGAAGCCGATGCCGAACGCCGCACCGACCACGCCCATGCCGCGCGACCGCTCGGCGGGCGTCGTGATGTCGGCCATGTACGCCTGCGCCGCCGAGATGTTGCCCCCCGCAAAGCCGGAAACGACGCGCGAGAGAAACAGCACCCAGTACGAACCCGCGAACGCAAACAGCGTGTAGCCCACCGCGTTCACGAGCATCGTCGTCAGCAGCACGGGCCGGCGGCCGATCCGGTCGGACAGCTTGCCCAGCAGCGCGGTAGCGACGAACTGCATCAGCGAGAAGACGCCGATCACGCCGCCATACCCCAACCCCGCTGCTCCGAAACGCTGGGCGTAGAACGGCAGGATCGGCAGCACGATGCCGAAGCCGATCAGATCGATCAGGACGGTGAAGAAAATGACACCGAAGCGTCGCCTGCTCACTGACCACCTCCCACGCGCTGGAGCTGCTCGAGCAGCTGCCGCGCCGCCGCGTTGTCGGGATCGAAATCGAGGCCGAGTCGCAGCTCCCGCGCCGCCGCGCGCGGATCTCCCGCAAGCAGGTAAGTCTGTGCCAGCGCGAAATGCGCGGGGGCGAGGCTCCCATCGAGCGCCACGGCGCGCGCGAGCGGCTCCATCGCCTCCCGGCCAAATCCTCGAGCCAGCGCCACGACACCGATGTTGAAGTAGGCGAGCGGCTCATTGGGGTCGACGGCAATCGCCCGGCGGAACTCGGCGACGCCGCCGGCGGTGTCGCCCAGCGCCTCGAGCGCAATGCCCCAGTTCACGTGCGCGAGCGGCTGGGCGGGGTCGGCCGCGAGGCTCTGCCGGTAGCTCTCGATCGCCGCGGCGAAGTTGCCATCGTCAGCGTAAGCCAGGCCAAGATTCAGCTGCACCGGCGCGACGTTCGGGCGGATCTCGAGCGCCTTGCGGTAGGTCGCGATCGCCTGCGCGGGTTGTCCCCGCTGCCGGTAACCGTCGGCGACGAAGCCGAGCGCGACACTCCAGCGTTTGCGGATCGCGTCGTCAAGCGAGTCGAGACCCTCGAGCTCACGGGCGAGAAAGCGGCGAACCGCCGGGTCTTCGCCGCGCGCGAGGTGCAGGCCCGCGAGGGCCAGCGCGCGCACGTCCACGTCCTCGCTGTGCGCGAGCTGCTCGAGCCGGCGGACGTTCTCGCCCGACAGCCGAGGCATCTTCGGAGCGAGGCTGTCTCCGAAGAATTGGACCAGGCCGGCGAACTGTCCGAGCGCGGCGGACGGGGGCTTCACGCTGCCGTACCAGGCGTGCACCTGCGCCTCGAGTTGGTCGGGAGTCTCGTCCATATGACATTGTCGACAGGCGCTCGTCACGCCCTCCTGCTCGTCGGCAACGGGGCGAGGGATCGGAATGGTGTGATCGGAGCGCGCGTAGCGGATCGCATGTCCGACCTCCGGCTCCTGCAGATAGGGCATATGACAGGCCACGCAGCGA
>QHTW01000049.1:17973-41798 GCA_003220955.1 Gemmatimonadota bacterium
CGATACGTCTGTGAATGCGGATCATGGCAGTTCACGCACTTCATCGATCCGTTGCGATAGCAGTCGCTGTAGCGTTGCGTCTCTTGATATGCGAACGTGCGCACGCGGCCGTCGGGAAGGAGCGGGTGGTCCCCCAGCTGCGGCAGGCCGAGCGAGTAATAGTCCGCCAGTGGCTGGCCGGGGAGATAGCCCGTCGCGAGCACGTCCTTGAGCGAGTGACACCGATAGCAGACCTCGAGCGACGCATCTTTACCGAGCGTGGCGAGCGGCCGCATCCCGATGTCGGTCGAGCGACGGATGTCCCCAGAACGCGCGAGCTCGACGTGCCGGCGTCCGGGGCCGTGGCACGACTCGCAGTTTACGCTCAACGCAGTGAGTCGCGTGTCGTACCGCCGCAGCGCGGTATCGAACACGGCGACGATTTGACTGCCATGGCATGACTGACAATTCGCATAGCGCGTCACGTCGCCCAGCACGCGCACCGGCGGCCAGTCACCACATTCGGCGAGGCGGATTTCCCGGGTGATCGGAATCCAACCGCGCTTGCTGCGGGAATTGGTATTGCAGAACCACACCCCTTCGCGCCGCACAAACTCGAACGGGAGGAACCGCACTGTGCCGTCGCCAAAGCGGGACACGAAACCCTGGGTGCCGCCGCCCACCATGTGCCCGCCGCCGATCACCCCGTCGACGTGAAGCACGACCGCAGGGTTCCCCTCCCGTGCGACCGTGAACCGGTACTCACCACCCGGTGCAGCGGGTGTTACCACCGCGTCCGCGAAGCGGATCGGGGCTCCGTTGAACGGGGCAATCACCACGCTCGGTCCGGGCCTTCCGCCCGCACGGCCGTGCGTCGAGCGATGCCAGGCGGCGTACTGACCGGGGTGACACGACGCGCACGCTTCCGCACCCAGAAAGTCGGCGTAGCGCAGCTCAGGTGCACGCGATGCTGAGTGCGGCGGCGGGAACGGTGCGCGTGCCTGGTCCTTGCACGCTGGGAGTAACACGAGCCCGGCTGCGAAGGCCTGTGCAATTCCCCTCATTGAGACCACGCGGGACCTTCACAACGGCATAGCTCCCGGATATAGCGAACCAGGCCACGGATTTTGGCGGCCGTCAGTGTCGCCCCGAAGCCCGGCATGCGGTTCGAGCGGCCGAGCACGTATCCACCAGCCGCAATCGCGTCGAAGAGCATGTCGTCCGAGCGCTCGGACATGGCCTTGCCGTCTACGTGCACGGCTGGGCGCACCGGGAGGAATTTCGCGTTCGGACCGTCACCCCGTCCGGCCGTGCCATGGCAGCCCGCGCAGAAAGTCAGATAGATCGCGTGCGTGTCGCGCGGCTCCGAGTCCCGGCTCGACGGGATGGCTCGGTCGCCCGCAGGACTGCCGCGCCGCGCTACGAGATAATTCGCGACGAGCTCGAGCGTTTCCGGCGACATCGGAATCCTCGGCATCGCGCTGCCCGGCCGCATGCGTTGCGGGTCGCGGATCATCGCGTAAACAAACGCGGCAGATGCGGACGAGGAGGCAGCGAGATCCGGCCCTAACCGGCCGCCTTCGCCATCGAGTTGGTGGCAACCGAGACACGGCAGTCGCTCGCGCAACAGCGTCCGGGCTTTCTCGGCGGCGAATGGCGAGAGCGTTCGCGGGGTGAACGCCTGCGTGTGAACGGTGCGCGCGGATCCGCACGCGAGCAACGCGATTCCAACCAACACGTACGGGCGTGGTCGCGACATTCGGGCTAGAATCTACGCTGCCCTTTTCAGGAGCGCCGTTCATGGCCACATGGCACCGACTCGGCTCGAGAGACGAGCTGCTCGCGCGCGTTCCGTTTGCGATCAAGATCGATCGTCATCGCATCGCCGTGTTCCTCTACAATGGCCGGCTGACGGCGATCTCCGATATCTGCAATCACAAGGGCGGTCCGCTGTCAGAGGGTCGCCTGAATGGCGAATACGTCACCTGTCCCTGGCATGGATGGGAGTACAGCGTCGCCACCGGCAAGGGCCCGGCGGGATACGACGAAGAGCAGGTGCCGGCGTACGCGCTGGAAGAGCGCACCAACGGCGTGTACGTCCAGATTCCGCCGATCGCCCCACGGAAGCTCGTGAAGCACAAACCGAGTCACCTGCTCGAGGAACATCCGAAGGCACCCGATGCGCCGTGCCGCGTGCTCGGCATCTCGACGACGGCAATGGACGACGCCAATCCGCGCTTCTCCACGTCCGATGCGTTACTCGAACACGCGATGGCGCGTGCCAGCGAGCTGAGGACTGACACCCAGCTCATCAAGCTCCGGACATTGAAATTCAGGCAGTGCGAAGGCAACTACTCCAAGGCGTCGCACGCGTGCACGTGGCCATGCGCCATCACCGAGCGCGACCCCGAGGATCAGTTGACGGCGGTGTACGAAGGTCTGGTGCACTGGGCGGACGTCGTCCTGATCTCGACGCCGATCCGCTGGGGAAATGCCTCATCGCTTTACTACAAGATGACCGAGCGCCTCAATTGCGTGCAGAACCAGATCACGATTCACAACCGCGTCCTGATCCGCAGTAAGGTCGCCGCCTTCATCATCACCGGCGGGCAGGACAACATCCAGGCGCTCGCCGGCAGCATGATGACGTTCTGGTCGGAGCTGGGATTCGTATTCCCGCCGTTTCCGTTCATCGCGCACTCGCGTGGCTGGGACGCGGAGGATATGGAGAACAACGTACGGCAGGTGAAGGCGAGCGATGCACTGCGCGAGGCGTCCCGCGAGCTGTTGGAGCGCGCCGTCGACTTCTGGTCGGTCATGGACAAGAGCCGCACCATACTGGAGAAGCCCATGGAGCGGGCGGGCAGGAAAGCGAATCCGCTCGAGCCAGCGGCTGAGCTTGCGAACGGTGCAAACTAGCGGCAGGTTCACGAGTCCCTGCCACCCCGCCCCGATCACACAGCGCCAGGAGCGTCACAATGCGGAGCCTTGTCAGAACCGCCACGATCGCGGGGGCGATCGTCGTCGCGGCATGCGTCTACGACGCACCGATCACGCCACCCGACCAAACCATTACCGCTTCGAGTACGTCGAACAGTGTGGCTGCGCAGCTCGCCGCGCCCGGTATTGCCGCGAAATCGTACGTGATCGACTTCACCGGAACGACCCTCCCCGCCGACCTCGCGGCCGAGGTAGCTGCCGCCGGAGGCACGGTAACGGCCAGCCTGACGCAAATCGGCGTCGCGGTCGCCTCGTCCAGCGATCCCGACTTCGCGGCGCGCGCCGGCAAAATCGGGGGCGTTTCCAGCGTCGACGAAGACGTCAGCGTGCAGTGGGTGCCGCCCGAACGAGTCGTTGACGCGGGGGACCTGGGCGACGACGGCGCGGTGCCGCCGGCGGAGCCCGCCGCGAGCTTCGGGGCGTCCGAGTCATTCCGCCTGATCCAATGGGCACCCGATGCCATCTCGGCACCTGCGGCCTGGGACGTCGGTGCCCGGGGCGCGGGCGTGCGCGTCGCGATTCTGGATGGCGGTATCCACAGTACCCACGTTGACATCGCGCCCAACCTCGACGTCGCACACTCACGATCATTCGTTCCCGGCCAGCCGTTCAACTTCGACCAGGCCATTCGGGTCTCGACCGGGGCCTGCGACAGCACCGACACCTTCTGGCACGGGACACACGTGGCAGGGATCGTCGCGGCACCGGCCCAGAACATCGGTACGGTCGGGATCGCCCCGAACGCCACGATCATCGGCGTGAAGGTGCTGCACTGCGGGAGTGGGTTCTTCTCCTGGATTATCCAGGGGATCCTCTACGCTGCCACACCGACTAGCGAGGGCGGGGCCGGCGCTGACATCATCAATATGAGCCTCGGCGCGCTCTTTCCACGCCAGGGTTCTGGGTTGGCCCATCTCGCGGCGGTGGTCGGGAAAGCGACGACTTTCGCGTACCAACGCGGCACCCTCGTGGTGGCGGCTCTCGGGAACAACCATGCCGATCTCGACCACACGGCCAACCTGATTTTCGTGCCGGCGATGTCCCCGCATGTGACCGCCGTTTCGGCGACAGGGCCGGTCGGCTGGGCCCTCGGCGCCACGAATTTCGATCGGTCGGCGTCGTACACCAACTTCGGGCAATCGGCGGTTGATTTTGCGGCACCCGGCGGGGATTTCGTCTTGCCGGGCTCCCAAGCCTGCTCCAAGCCGCGCATTGGCGGGGGGCTGCCTGTGGTCCGGCCGTGTTGGGTGTTCGATCTGGTATTTGCGCCGAT
Organism: Gemmatimonadota bacterium; assembly: GCA_003220955.1. Lineage (GTDB taxonomy): Bacteria > Gemmatimonadota > Gemmatimonadetes > Gemmatimonadales > GWC2-71-9 > 20CM-2-65-7. The sequence goes on from QHTW01000049.1 coordinate 22,226, forward strand.
TCGCGGATCGGGGGCGAGCACCAACACCTACGGCTGGGCTGCCGGCACGAGTATGGCCGCACCCGCGGTGTCGGGAGTCGCGGCACTCATCATCGGTCAGTTCGGGCACATCGGCCCGGCGGCGGTGGAAGCCCGCCTGCGGCACTCGGCCGATGACCTCGGCAAGCCGGGTAACGATGACTTCTATGGTTTAGGACGCGTCAACGCGTTCAAAGCGATTCAGTAGCGTTCCGATTGTTGAACGAACGGGCCCGCTCACCGGCGGGCCCGTTGCTATGCTGTCAGTGAAGCAGCAGCCGGTTGTTTCACATCGAGGATCATGCGGCCCGCGGTGGCGCCCAATATGAGCACTCCACCTGCGATGGTCATCGGGCCCGGCGTTTCGCCGTGCACGAGCCAGGCCCAGATCGGATTCAGCACCGGCTCGATAAGAAGGAAGAGGCCAACCTCGAGCGCGCGCGCGTGCGGCACGGCACGAGCGAGGAAGAAGTACGGGATGCCGAGCTGACAGACGCCCAGGAACACGACCACCGCCCAATCCGCCGGCCGGCCGGCGACGAGCGGCTGCGCCATCACCAACGCCACGATCGCCGCCGTCACGTTTCCCGAGACCGCCGCGGCGGCGACGGACGACCCGCGACCCGCGAGCCAGCGATAGCCCATGACGGTGAACGCCCACGTCACCGCGCAGATCGCGGCGAGGACGTTGCCGAGTGCGGGGTTGGGAGCCGTTGCCGACGGCCGATCGATGCCGAAGAGAAACAGACCCATCCCGGCACCCATGACCGCCATCTGCGCGATGTCGCGGCGCGTCGCGTGCTCACCCAGCAGCACCGGCGCGAGCAACAGGATGAACAGGGGGCTCGTGGACTGCAGAAAGATCGCGCTCGCCGCCGTGGTGTGCTTGTTCGCCTGCACATACAGGAGTGTGGTCGCGGCGTAGACGAAGCCGACGACCACAGTTCGCCACGTCCAGCCGCGCCGTGCTTCGGGAAGCAAGACCAGGATCGTGAGCATCGCGAGCGTCGCCCGGAAAGCCGCGAGCTGCCACCCACCGAAGCCGCACCACTTGATAGCTGCGCCGCCGCTCGAGAACAGGACGGCGGCCGTGATGATCTTGGACCTGGGGCTCATGGTGGCGAGGAATATATTAGGCGCCGTGGAAGTGCAGATATTCGGCATCCGCAAGAGCGCCGACACGCGCGCCGCGCTGCGGTTTTTCGCCGAGCGCCGCATCAAGGTCCATTTCGTGGACCTGAATGAGAAGGCGGCGTCGGTCGGCGAGCTGCGGCGCTTCGCCCAGAAGTTTGGCGTCGCCGCGCTCGTCGACCGCGAGTCGCGCCGCTTCGCGGAGCTGGGCCTGCGCTCGGCGATTCTCAGCGAAGAGCGCTGGCTCGAGAAGCTGAGCCTCGAGCCGCTGCTGCTGCGGATGCCACTCGTGCGCAACCAGCAGCAGCTGACCATCGGCGGGGGCGCCGCGGCGGAGACGTGGAACGCGTGGTACGCTGCCGCGAAGTCCTGATTCTCGTCCTCGGCGCCGCCTGTGCCACCGGTGGCGGAAGGGAACCGCGCGTGACCGTCGATGACCTCTTCACGGCATACAGTGGATCGGCCGTGCCGGGCGCGAGCGTGATCGTAATTCAGGACGGCGCAGTGATCGTGCGACGCGCGTTCGGCATGGCCGACCCGGAGCGGCGCGTCCCGGCTACGCCGGAGACCGACTACCGCCTCGCGTCGGTCTCGAAGCAATTCACCGCGATGGCCGTGATGTTGCTCGCCAAAGACGGGAAGCTGCGGTACGACCAGCCTGTTCGCGACTTCCTGCCCGAGCTCCCCGCGAGCACGCGCGCCGTCACGGTGCGCCATCTGCTGAATCACACATCGGGGCTGTACGACTACGAGGACCTGATTTCCGAAAACCGCACGACGCAGCTCAACGATAACGACGTCCTCGCGCTCCTCGCCGCAAAGGATTCAGTCTACTTCCCCGCGGGTACGCAGTACCGTTACAGCAACTCCGGGTACGTACTGCTCGGTCTGATGGTCGCGCGCGTTGCGGGCACGTCGTTTCCGGCATTCTTGCGAGCGCGGATCTTCGAGCTACTCGGCATGCGCGCCACGGTGATGCACGTGGAAGGAGCGGACACGATCCCGCACCGCGCCTATGGCTACTCACCGCGCGGCGGCGGCTTCGTGCAGACTGATCAAAGCGTCACCAGCGCGACGCTGGGCGATGGCGGCATCTACACGAACGTCGACGACATGGCGCGGTGGGATCAGGTGCTGTACGGCGCGGGGACGGCGCTCGTCGATCCGGCGACACTGGACCTCGCTACAACGCCGCCTCAATTGCCCGCGGGCGCGGAGACGCAGTACGGCTTCGGCTGGTTCGTGGATAGTTACCGCGGCGAGAAGCGCTGGCGTCACACCGGCGAAACGAGCGGATTCCGCAACGCGATCCAGCGCTTCCCGCGCCGCCGCCTCACCATCATCGTGCTGACGAATCGCTCCAGCGGGGAACCCGCGGCGATCGCGGAGCGCATCGCCGACCGGCTGTTGTTTCGCTAGCGCTCGATCCGGTATCCGAATGTCCGCACGGTAACGATGTGGCGTGGGTGCGCGGGATCGTGCTCCAGCTTGCGCCGCAGCATCGCCACGTGCGTGTCCACCGTGCGGCTCATCACGTCCTCGGCATACCCCCAGACCTCCCGCAGCAGCTCGAGCCGGCTGGCGACGCGCCCCATGCGCTTGAGCAGCGCGACGAGCAGCGCGTACTCCTTCGGACGCAGCTCCGCCATCTTGCCAGCGCGCCGCACCTGATGGCGGGCAAAGTCTACCGTCACGTCACCGAAGCCGCTGAGCACCGGGTCCGCCGAGCCGGCCACGCCTTCGCGTCTGATCCAGTCGAGAAAATCGGCCGCCCGCTTCACCGTCGCGACGATGCGCTCATCATCGAACGGCTTCAGGAGATAATCGAACGCCTGGATCTCGAATGCCCGCACGGCGTGCTCGTCGAAGGCGGTGACGAAGATGATCGCGGGGGGACGCTCGTGACTCGCGGCCGCGGCCACGGCGAAACCGTCGAGGTCGGGCATCTGGATGTCCAGGAAGACCAGATCGGGCGCACCGCGTCGCAGCAGCTCGACGGCGTCACGACCGTTGGCGCACTCATCGATGCGTGTGACGGTGGCGATCTGCTGCAGGACGCCACGGAGCCGTCGCCGCGCCGGCGCCTCGTCGTCAACGATAATCGCGCGCACGATCGGAGTACGGAATTTCGATCGTGGCCACTGCGCCGCCCGGCGGCGGCGCGTTGGTCAGCTCGAAGCGATGGCTGGGGCCGTACAGCTCGAACAGCCTCGCCCGTGTATTCGCGATGCCGAGCCCGCCTCCATTCCCGCGCTTCGGCTCGGCATTCACCCCGGGGCCGTTGTCGCGGACCGCCAGATGCAGGCGGTCGCCTTCGCGCGTCGCGGCGATCTCGATTTCCGCCACGCGTCCGTTCGGGGCCACGCCGTGGCGGATCGCGTTCTCGACCAGCGGCTGCAGCATGAACGTCGGGACCACGGCGGACGCGGCACGCGGATCGACCCGGAACGTCACCCGCAGCCGATCGCCGAAACGCGCTTCTTGAATGGCGACATAATGATCGAGCAGCTCGAGCTCCTGCTCGAGTGTGACGAGCGGGCCCCGCTCGCGGTTAAACGATTGCCGCAGAAGCTCCGACAGCCGGGTGATCATGCGATTCGCCTGCTTCGGGTCTTCCAGGACGAACGCGGAGATCGTGTGCAGCGTGTTGAACAGAAAGTGCGGCTGGAGCTGGCCGACGAGCGCGTCGAGCCGCGCCTGCACGAGCTGCATTTCGAGACGCGTGGCGCGCCAGGCATGGTAGAGGCCCGCGACCATTGCGTACACCAGCACGTTGAACGTCCACCAGATCGCAATGCCGTCCGACACACCGGAGACGAACGTGTGTGGCGTGCGCCACAACCCGAGGGCCCATTTCAGGCCGCCCTCGAAGCCGGCGCACGCGACCGCGGTGAGAAGAGCCATCGGAATGTGCGCGGCGATCAGGAGCACGGGGCGACGGATCCGCACCGCCCACGCCGCGAACGCGCAGACCGGCGCCGTGAACAACGCCCAGGTCCACCAGCCCGTGAATTGCCACGCGAGGATCCAGCGCCAGGGGCGCGGCTCGGCGCCCGGCGTGGCCTGGAAATGCATCTGGATCGAGAAGAGCAGCGCCACGGCGGACCAGGCCCCAAACACGATCAATGCGCGCTTCATGAGCCTCATGGTAGCATGGTAGGGGACCCAGGCGAGACGCGGGGGAGCGACGCCGTCAGAATCCTGTGAACTTCACAGAGCGATAACTCGGCGCCTCTACGCCGGTTCCAGCACCGCGACCAGATTGTCGGCCGGGAGGTTACCCATGCGCGTTCTGCTGCTCGCTGTCACGCTGTTCCTCGTATCCGCCGACCGGGCGTCCGATCGTGACGCGCTGCTCGCCGCCGACCGGTCGCTTTCGGACAAGACGGCTGCTTCCGGCATGCTCCAAGGCTTCGCCCCGGCGATGACCGACGACGCGGCCTATCTGTATCCCGGCGCCCTGCTGCTGCGCGGAAGCGAACACATTCGCGCGTTTCTCGAGACCAACGACTCCGTGGTCAAGCAGACATGGTCGCCGCTGTTCGCGGACGTTTCCGCCGACGGTCGTCTGGGCTACACCTACGGCTGGACCCGCGCCGGTGGCACGCGTGGCAAGTACCTCGCATGCTGGCAGAAGACGCGCGACGCGTGGCGCCTCGCGGCGTATGCGAGTACGAGGCCTACGCCCTTACCCGATTCGATTTCACCTCAGCCGGTCAAGGGGGCGCTCGGCGCGCAGGTTCGCGGCCGCGCCGATGCGAATGAGTTGATGCACGCTGACTCAGCCTTCGCGGCGCTGTCGGTGGCGAGCGGTGCCAAAACCGCGTTTCTCGCCTTCGCCACGGACAATGCAGTCTCGTTTGGCGGCGGCGCGCAGATCATGGAAGGACGGGAGGCCATCGGCGCCGGATTCGACGGCTTCCCGGCGGGCGCGGTGCTCGAATGGTGGCCGGTGGCCGCGCAGATCGCTCGATCCGGAGATCTCGGCTGTACGGTGGGTGAGGCCAAAATTGCGAGCCTGAACCACTACAGCAAATACCTGACGATTTGGCGCCGCCAGGCGGATCGAAGTTGGAAGTTCGTAGCCGACGGCGGGAACGTCCGACCCGCTCCGACGACTAGCGGTAGCCCGCCGCCTGAAGACTGAAAAGCTCGGCGTAGAGTCCGCCGCGCGCGACCAGCTCGTCGTGCGTGCCGTCGTCCACCAGCTCGCCGCCTTTCAGGACGAGGATGCGGTCGGCCATCCGCACCGTCGAAAAGCGGTGCGAGATCAAGACCGCCATCCGCCCCTTCGTCAGCTCGGCGAAGCGTAAGAAGACTTCGTATTCGGCGCGCGCGTCGAGCGCGGCGGTGGGTTCGTCCAGAATCAGGACCTGCGCGTCGCGCATGTACGCGCGCGCCAGCGCCACTTTCTGCCACTCGCCGCCCGACAGCTCGACGCCGTTGTCGAAGCGCTTCCCCAGCATCTGGTCGTAGCCCTGCGGGACGCGCTGCACGACAGAGTCCGCCAGGCTGCGCTGCGCGGCTTCGCGAATGCGGGCCTCGTCGCCGAGCGCCTCGATCTGACTGACGCCGATGTTCTCGCGCAGGATGAAGTCGTAGCGGACGAAATCCTGGAAGATGATGCCGATGTTCCTGCGGAGGCTCTCCAGGTCGTAGTCGCGCAGGTCGACACCGTCGAGTAACACGCGGCCCTCGTCGGGATCGTACAGCCGCGCCAGCAGCTTCACCAACGTCGTCTTTCCCGCTCCGTTTTCTCCGACCAACGCAATGCGCTCGTGCGGCTCGAACGCGAACGTGAGACCGCGCACCGCCCAGCGCTGCGAGCCCGGGTAGCGGAACCCGACGTTCTCGAACCGGAATCCCGACGCGAGCGGTTTCGGGACCGCGCGGGCGCCCGGCTTCGAGGTGACGGTCGGCTGCACATCGAAGAACGTGAATAAGTCGCTCAGATAGAGGCTCTGTTCGTAAATCGATGAGAGCGAGATCAGCACGCTCTGGATCAGACTTCTGCTCGCACGGAACGAGCCGGCCAAGAATGTCAGCGTGCCGATCGAGAACACGCCGAGCACGGTGCGATAGATGATCACCACGTAGGCGCCGTAATAGCCCAGTGTGCCGAGCGTGACCAGCAGCGTCGAGACGATGTTGCGCCGAATCGACAGCTGCTTGTTCTCCTGGTAGAACTTCTCGGACAGGTCGGCGTAGCGACTCACCAAAAAGTCCGACAGGCCGAACAGCTTCACCTCTTTGGCCGACTCGTCCGAGGCTCCCATGTAGCGCAGGTAGTCGAGCAGCCGTCGCTCCGGCGTCCACTTGAAGAGAAGCGAGTAGCCCAGCGAGGCGAAATGCGCCTCGCCGAGGAAAGCCGGCAGCACCGCGACCGTCAGCAATAACAGCAGCCACGGCAGCTGCACGAGCAGCACGCTCGCCAGGGCGATCAGTGTGACGAGGTCTTGTGCCGTTCCGAGCAGGAGCGTGAACAGGCCGATGCGTCCGACGGTCTGGCGGCGCGCGCGCTCGAGATGATCGTAGATCTCGGCGTCTTCGAACTGCGCGAGATCGAGCGTCGCGGCATGGCGCATCAACCGGACGCTCAGCCGGTTCGCGAACAGGTCGCCGAGCAGGCTCTCGAGCAATGACGAGAGGCGGGCAAGTCCTTCGCCCACCACCGCGATGCCGAGCTCCAACGCGATGAGAACGGCGAGATGCCACCAATCGGGGAGCCCACCGGCCCGGACGGTGGCGACTCCCGCGATGACGGCGTCGATGATGAGCTTGCCGATCCACAGGACCGCCACGGGGATGAACGACCGAATCGCCCGGAGCAGCAGGATGGAAATCGTGTAGCCGCGGTGTGTTTGAAACACGAGCCGCACGAGCGGGGGGACGTGTTTCAATGCGGCGAGCCGTTCGCCCCAGGTGGGCGGCGCATCCGGGCTGGCACCTTGAGCGGCGCGTGCTGCACGATACAGCCGGCGTTTGCCCATGGGCATTAACTTGGCTTCGGGAAGGACGTCAGACCAGACACATGCTATCCATCGTGGCCGCTGTCTGTTTGCTGACCGCGCAAGCTCCCGGTCCGGGCCTCACCGCGCGCGATTCGGCATTTCACGCCCTGAATCGGCTGGCCTACGGCGCCCGTCCCGGCGAAGCGGACAGCGTCGCCAGGGTCGGCGTGATGCGGTGGATCGAGCAGCAGCTCGACGCCGACCACATTTCGGACTCCCGTCTCGCCCAGCGCGAGCACGAATTCAAGATCCTCCACTACGATCGCGGCGACCTCGCTGAGCGTTTTGGCACCGCACAGCGTGAGCGGCAACGCAGGCAACGCGAAATGAAGGCCGGGGATACTACGAACCTGGATGCCGTTGGCCCGATGCGAGAATTTCGCGACTTGGGCGGCGAGCTCCAGCAACTCGCGATCGTCCGGGCCGCGGTGTCGGAGCGGCAGCTGCGCGAGGTGATGGTCGATTTCTGGACGAACCACTTCAACGTCTTTGTAGGCAAGGGAGCCGACCGGTTCCTCTTGCCTTCCTATATAGAGGAAACGATCCGGCCGCGCGCGCTGGGGCGCTTCGAGGACCTGCTCATCGCGACGGCGCGCAGCCCCGCCATGCTCTTCTATCTGGATAATGCGCAGAGCGTGGCGCCGGGCTCCGCGCCGCCGCGGCCAATGATGGCGCCGTTCCGCCGGCGGCGATTCGGCATGAACGAGCTGCCGGAAGATCGCCGGCGCCGGCCGACCGGCATCAACGAGAATTACGCACGCGAGTTAATGGAGCTCCACACGCTCGGCGTCGACGGCGGCTACACGCAACAGGACGTCATCAACGTGGCGCGCATCTTCACCGGCTGGAGCATTCAGCCTCCGGAGCGCGGCGCGGGATTCGCGTACCACGATTGGGCACACGATCAAGGCGACAAAGTCGTGCTCGGCCAGAAGTTCGAGAGTGACGGCGAGGATGAAGGCGTACGGCTTCTCAAATTCCTGGCGAGCCAACACGCGACGATGCACCACGTGAGCGCAAAGCTGTGCGCTCGATTCGTGGCGGATGAGCCGCCCGACGACTGTGTCGACGCTGCGGTGGCGGCGTGGCAGAAGACGCACGGAGACATCCGCGCGGTGTTGCGCGCCATCTTCACGTCGCCGGACTTCTGGGCCCCGCAGGTCGTTCGCGCGAAGGTGAAGACGCCGTTCGAGTTCGTCGTGAGCGCGGTGCGTGCGGCCGGCATCGAGCCCGACTCTACGCCGCGCCTTGCGCGGCTGGTCGGCAGGCTCGGCGAGCCGCTGTATCAGCAGCCGGCGCCGACCGGGTATCCAGAGACCGAGGCGCATTGGGTGAACAGCGGGGCGCTGCTCGCCCGCATGAATGCGGCACTGATGCTGGCGAAGCAGTGCTCGAGCGTTCCCACGGTCCCCGATCACTCGCAGCTCGTGGAGGCGATCGATCAGAAACTGCTCGGCGGCACCATGTCCGCACACACGAAAAGCGTCATTCTCGAACAGTTGGCAGATATCAACGATCCGGAGCAGGCACGTACTCTGGCTGTGGGTCTAGCCTTGGGCGGACCTGATTTTCAAAGACAATGACGATCTCGCGACGCGTGTTCGTAAAGGCTGGCGGCCTGGCGTTGGTAAGCCTGGGCCTCGATCCCTTGTTTCTCGGTCGCGCTGCCTACGCCTTGGGCCGCCCCTTCGGCGCCCCGGGTCCGATTCTCGTCTGCCTCTTTCAGCGCGGTGCGGTCGACGGCCTGAACATGATCGTGCCGCACGGCGAGCCGGCGTATTACCAGGAGCGCCCGCGCATCGCCATTCCCGCGACGGATGTCGTGGATCTCGACGGTCATTTCGGGCTGCATCCGAGTCTGGCGCCGCTCAAAGCGCTGTGGGACAACAAAAGCCTCGCCGCGATTCACGCGATCGGCTCGCCCGATGCGACGCGCAGTCACTTCGACGCGCAGGATTACATGGAAACGGGCACACCCGGGGTGAAGAGCACCGCGGACGGCTGGGCGAATCGCTACTGCCAGCACGACCGCGAGCACGCGAATACGCCGTTCCGTGCGGTCGCGTTCGGTCCCCAGCTGCCGCGCGCGCTGGCCGGCAGCGCCCCGTCGCTGGCGATCGACGACCTCCAGGCGTTCGGGTTACGCGTTCCGCAGGAAGCGGCGCGCGATCGCTTGACGCGCGCCTTCGAAGAGCTGTACGACGGCGCGGGCACGGGCCTGCTGGCGTCGTCGTCGCGGGAGGGGTTCGAAGCGGTCCAGATGTTGAAGCGCGCCGATCCCACGCAGTACCGGCCCGATAACGGCGTCGAGTATCCGCCGGGACGGCTCGGCAAGACCCTGCTGCAAATCGCGCAGCTGATCAAAGCCGACGTCGGGCTGGAGATCGCCTTTGCCGATTGCGGCGGCTGGGACACGCACGTGAATCAGGGATCGAGCGAGGGCCAGCTCGCGGCGCGGCTGCGCGAGCTGGGCCTGGCGCTGGCCGCGTTCGACAAGGATCTCGGCGACCGCATGCGCAACGTCGTCGTCCTCACGATGTCGGAGTTCGGCCGAACGATCCACGAGAACGGCAACAGCGGCACCGATCACGGCCACGCGACCGCGATGCTCGCGCTCGGTGGACCGGTGAACGGTGGTCGGGTGCTGGGGCGTTGGCCGGGGCTCAGCGTCGAGCAACGCTTCGAGGGACGCGACGTCGCCGTGACGACCGATTTCCGCGATCTGTTCGGCGAAATCCTCGCGCGTCACCTCGGCGCGACGGATCTTGGGGCCGTCTTCCCGGGCTATGAACCGAGTCCGGGGCGATTCCTCGGCGCGATTCGCGGGTAGCTAGGCGCTGGCGGCGGCGTCCAGCCGAATGACGCCGTCGCCGGCACCGTCGCGGATCGTCAGCCAATCGGTCCGCACGCGGTCCCATTCCTGAATCACGAGCCCCTGATCCTCGAACAGCGCGCGGATCTGGCTCGGACCGAACCCGGCGATCTCCTCGAGCAGCGGCACGAGCACCGACAGCGCGTCGTCGCTGATGACCGTGCGCTTGGCGATCTGCGCGATTTCCCGGGCCTCCGACGCGGCGATCGTGAAGCCTTCGCCGCGATTGACGTGCAGCATCACCGGAATGTCCGACTGCCCGTCGCCGACATAGATCACTTGATCGCGCGGAACGACATGCCGCGCGCGGATCTCTTCGACCGCGGCGACCTTGCCGTAGCCGGCGGCGACCCGCAGGAGCGAGCCGATTTGACCGCTGTCTTCCTGGAACTGAAACCGGGTGCCCACGACATGATCGGCCGGGACGATGCCCTCGAGCGCCGAGAGCACGACCTCCTCGGGAGCCGCCGAGATCACGTAGAAATCGAAACGGTGCCCGTCGATTCCCTGCGCGAGCATCCGGCTGAGCAGCTCGACATTCCGCTTGAGCCGCACGCGCCGGCCCACGGCCAGCAGGTCCTTGCGGGTCACGCGGCGAAAATCGGGATCGTGGGCCAGCAGGTACGCCAGCTCCGCGCCCTGTTGCACCAGATTGAGCTGCGAGAGCGCCGCGACGCGCTCGCCAAAACTATTGATGCCCAGCATCTCGCTCAGCACGAGGCCGGAGTCGTTGAAGCTCAATGTTTGATCGAAGTCACTTGCCAGCAGGTAATGCCTCTTCATTCCATCTCCTTCGTTGAAGCTGCGCAACAAAAAGGCCCGCTCCATCGTGGGGCGGGCCGATCTGCGCGTTTGCGACTAAACCTATCGCGTTAGCTAGCGCCCGGCCTCCCCAAAAGGTTCCCGGTGTCGAGCATTTTCGAATTGCACGCGCACTTCGTCATGGCACGAAGGTAAGTGCAACGGCCGTTGCAGGTCAACTGCCGCGCTGTCACGAGCGCGTCACAGCTACCGTTTTTCGGTCTCGGTCGCGGTAATTGGCAGCTCCAAACGTTCCGCTTTGCGCACGGCCGTGATCGTCGTCACAGTTCCGATGCGCTCTCCGGTGAGGAGACGATGGAGGTCGTCGATGCTGTGCACCGGTTGACCATCGAACGCGACGATGATGTCGCCGGCTTGCAGTCCGGCGCGATCCGCCGGACTCGTGCTCTCGACTGTCGTGATCAACACGCCGCTCGGCTGAATGAGGCGATGCGCGCCCACCGCGAGGCGCGGCAGCGACACATTCTGCCCACCCACACCGATCCGCGCGCGGCGCACATGGCCGTGCGCGATGAGTTGCCCGACGAGGAGCTTCACCGTGTTCACCGCGACCGCAAAGCAGATGCCCTGCGCCGGCAGGATCACCGCCGTGTTGACGCCGATCACGTTGCCGCGCGAGTCGAGCAAGGGACCACCAGAGTTTCCCGGATTCAGCGCGGCGTCCGTCTGGATCACATTGTCGATCAGGCGTCCGGAGACGGAGCGGAACGACCGGCCCAGCGCACTGACGACGCCGGCCGTGACGGTGCTCTGAAACCCGAGCGGGTTGCCGATCGCGATGACCACCTGCCCCACGCGTAAGGCCCCCGAGTCGCCGAGCGGGACCGCGAGCAGCGACGAGGCATCGACGCGCAGCACCGCGAGGTCGGTGTCGGGATCGTCGCCCACCAGCTCGGCGCGGAGGCGACGGCCGTCCGCGAACGCGACATCGGTTTTGCTCGCGCCGTGGGCCACATGGCTATTGGTGAGGATGAATCCGTCGGGGGTGAACACGAAACCGGATCCGTGACCTTGCGCGCCCCGGCCCGGACCGCCGCGACGGCGATGCTGAACTTCGACACTGACGACGGCGGGAGCGGCGCGCTCCACCACGCCGCTCACGGCGCGGGAGTAGGCGTCCAGCAGCTCGGTATCGTCGGGAGATGTCGCGGGGAGCGGTGACGGCCGCAGGCTGGTGGGCTCCCCCTCCACCAAAGTGAGAGTCGTGCTGATGCCGTCAAAACGCCATGCGGTTCCCGAACCCCATATATTCGAGCCCGCATGCGAAATGCTCTCCAGGCGCTGCTTCGGGAAGCGAGCGAGGCGAAACGCTCGGGGGACTTTTGGCGCGCCGCCGCTGGCATCCTGAGCGACTGGGCGGGCGGGGCGCGCGTGTCGATTCGCTATCGCGGCATCAACGAAACCGGCTCGGTAGCCGCGGGCGCCGACGACCGGTCAGGACGCAGCCTGAGCGCGGAGTGGCGCGACCCGGTAGGACGGCACGTCGAAGTCAGTCTCGCCGGCGCCCCGGTGTCGCTCCCCCTCTCCGAGCTCGAGGCGGCGATCGAATTCTCGTCGCGGCTGGCGGTGATGGTGGGGCGGCGCGCCGCACTCGAGCGCGAGCGGCGGCTCGGCAGCTTCGTCGTCGAGCTGGCCCGCTGGCTGCTCGCGGCGCCGGAGACGCAGCTGCTTCTGCGCTACACCCTCCAAAGCCTGATGGAGCTCGTCGAAGCGCCAGGCGCGTTCGTCGCGCTCAAGCAGGCCGACGGCGAACACCTCCGCATCTCCCCCGCGCTTGGGGATGCTGCCCCTCTGGACGGCCTGGTGCTCAGCCTCCACTCCAGTGCGACCGGGCGGGTCGTGCGGACCGGCGAAGCATTGATGACGACCGATCTGCGCGCCGAAGCCGACGCCAGTCCAATCGCGACGGCGCTCGTGGAGGGCATGCGCGCGGCGCTGATCGCACCGCTGCGGGTTTCTCAAGGGACGGTGGGCGCGGTGGGCCTGGTGCGGTTTCAACAGGGCGAGGCCCCCTCGCAGCCATCATTCAGTTTGCACGATCTGCACTACGTCTCTGCCGTGGCGGCGCACATCGCCGGCGGGATCGAGCTCTCCGAAGCGGTGGCGGCTACCCGCGCTGCCGCCGACCGCGCGCGCGCCATGGTGGACGCGAGTCCGCTGCCGATGGCGCTCGTTGACACCGCAGGCACGGTCCGGCAGGTGAATGAGGCAGCCATCCAGGTCTTTGGATTGGAAAAGAAGGAGGCGGCCGTCGGCAAGCATCTCGAGAAGCTGGGCCTCTCGCCGAGCGGGATCACGGTGCGGCTCATGCTAGCGGGCCGCTCCGAAGGGCAGCCCTGGCACGGGCGAGTGCTCGTCACGCGCGGCTCAGGGGAAGGCGAACGGAGGATCTGCGATTGTACGGTGACGGACCTGCGCGGGCTGGGATCACACGACTTGCTCGTCGCGCTCTATGACCGCACCGACGAGCTGCGCGCCCAGCGGGAGCTGATCGCGCGCGAGAAGCTTGCGACGGTCGGTGAAATCGCGAGCGGCGTCGCGCACGAGGTCAACAATCCGCTCGCCGCGATCCGCATGGAGGCGGAGCTCCTGGGGCGCTCGACCAAGGACGAAGAGGCCAGCACCGCCGCCGCCACGATCGTGCGCGAAGTCGATCGCGCGGCGCGCATTGTGCGCAGCCTGCTGCGGTTGGCGCGCCGGGCCGACATCACGCCGGTGCGCGTCCAGTTGAACGAACTGATCCGCGACGTCGCCGAGATCCGCCAGCGGGTGCTGCGTGCGGACAACATCGAAGTGCGCACACGCATGGACCAGGCGGCCGAGGCGGTGTTGGGCCTTGGCCAGGAGCTCCAGCAGGTCGTCATCAATCTCATGACCAACGCCGAGCACGCGGTGCGCGGCCGCCCCAACGCGGTGATCGAGCTCGCGACGGAGGCCCGCAACGACTGGGTCCGCCTGACCGTCGAGGATTCGGGGCCGGGCGTGCCGGTCGAAGTGCGTAGCCGCATCTTCGATCCGTTCTTCACGACCAAGAGTCCCGACGAGGGGTCGGGACTGGGATTATCGATTTGTCAGCGTGTGGTGGCGGAGGTCGGCGGCAGGATTTGGCTGGAAGACTCCGAGACGCTCGGCGGGGCCAAGTTTGTGGTGGAGCTGCCGGCCGCCCCGGTCCGCGAAAACATGATCGGCTAGGCTTCGAGAATTTGCCGGCGGTACAACGCGAGCGCGGCCAAGCCGTAGACCCCGATAGCGAGGAGCAGCGCACCCAGCGCCCAATGCGGGCCAAGCTGCCAAATGCCCGCGACGACGTAGCCGATGCTGGCGACGAGTCCTAGACCGATCACTTCCTTGCGCGCCATGAGAATGCCGAACACGTATCCCCAGCTGAATCCTGCGAGCCCGAGAAAGATGACGGCGTTGGGGAAGATCTTTGTGGGATCGATCAGATTGAGGCTGCCGGCGAAGGCGCAGAACAAACCGATGACGGTGTAAGTTGCGAGGTGGAGCGCGAGCGGGAGGGGCAGGGTGCCCATTTTGTTGAAGGTCATGACTACAAAAATACGGTGTCAGGTGTCTGGTGTCAGGTGTCAGGTCGCACAGGCCTGACACCGGGTACCTGACACCAGACACCTAGATTTCGGACATGCAAGCAACTCGAACGTACTTAGAGCTCAGGGACCGCACGCAGTTCAAGGCCGCATTCGGGGATTTCCCAAACATCGCGATCGCGCGTGCTCCGCAGCCCGCGCCGGACCTCTATCGCATGTGCTATCGCACCGTCGGCGAAGCCTTTCACTGGTTCGACCGCTGGGACTGGTCGGACGAGCAGATCACGAAGCATCTCGCCGACCCCGGCATTCAACTGTTTGTGGCGACCCGAATCACCGGAGCACAGCAGGCCGATCTCGCCGGATGGTACGAGCTGCGCCGCGTCGCCGAGGACGACTCGGTCGAGATCGCATATTTCGGGATCGTGGCCCGCGAATTCGGACGTGGCTTCGGGAAACATCTGCTGTCCACCGCGGTGCGCGACGCCTGGGCGCTGGACCCAAACCGCGTATGGCTACACACGTGCACGCTCGATCACCCCAACGCCCTGCCCAACTACCTCGCACGCGGCTTCACGCCTTATCGCACGGAAACGTACGAGGTAGATTCCAGTTCGTGAAACTCAATTTCAATTTCCAGCTTACCCGCAGGTGGAAGTTGATCATCGCCGGGATCCTCCTCACGCCGATCCTGATCTTCGCGCTCTACACCTGGTCCGCGTTGCAGTGGATCTACTCCGAGGGCGAGCGGGCCGGTTTCGTGCAGAAGTTCTCGAAGAAGGGGTGGCTCTGCAAAACCTGGGAGGGCGAGCTGGCGATGGTTTCCATGCCCGGCACCAATCCCGAGAAATTCTTCTTCACCGTACGAGACGAGCTGGTGGCACAGCACATCAATGGGTCGCTCGGCAGGCGCGTCGCGCTGACCTATCAGCAGCACAAGGGAATTCCCACGACCTGCTTCGGCGAGACCGAGTATTTCGTCGTCGCGGTGAAAGTACTGCCCCAATGAGCGGAAACAGCTTCGGGAGCCGCGCCACGCTGAAGACGGGCGGGCGGTCGTTCGAGATCTACCGCCTCGACGCGCTGGAGCGCCGCGGGCTATCCATCGCCAAACTGCCTTACTCGCTGAAGATCCTGCTCGAAAACCTGCTGCGCCGCGAAGATGGGCGCGTCGTCCGCGCCGAGGATCTCGAGAACCTGGCGCGCTGGGATCCTCGGAAACTCCCCGACGCGGAAATTGCATTCATGCCCGCGCGCGTCCTGCTCCAAGACTTCACGGGCGTCCCCGCGGTCGTGGATCTCGCCGCCATGCGCGACGCGATGGTGCAGATGGGCGGCGACCCGAAACGCGTGAATCCGTTGCTCCCCGCCGAGCTCGTGATCGACCACTCGGTGATCGTGGACGAGTTCGGCACGCCGCGCGCCTTCCAGGTCAACGCCGACCTCGAGTTCCAGCGGAACCGTGAGCGCTACGCGCTGCTGCGCTGGGCGCAGAAGGCCTTCTCGGGCTTCAAGGTCGTGCCGCCCGACACGGGGATCGTGCACCAGGTCAACCTCGAGTACCTCGCGCGAGTGGTGTTTACGTCGGACGGTCGGACCGTCGGCCGGTCGGACGGCCCTACGCAAGCATATCCCGATACACTGGTCGGGACCGATTCTCACACGACGATGATCAACGGGCTCGGCGTCGTGGGTTGGGGCGTCGGCGGCATCGAAGCCGAAGCTGCCTTGCTCGGCCAGCCCGTCTCGATGCTCATTCCGCAAGTCGTTGGATTCCGGCTGAGCGGGCGCCTCACCGAGGGCGC
Organism: Gemmatimonadota bacterium; assembly: GCA_003220955.1. Lineage (GTDB taxonomy): Bacteria > Gemmatimonadota > Gemmatimonadetes > Gemmatimonadales > GWC2-71-9 > 20CM-2-65-7. The sequence goes on from QHTW01000049.1 coordinate 38,433, forward strand.
CACGGCGACCGATCTCGTGCTGACGGTTACGCAGATGCTGCGCGCGAAAGGTGTCGTGGGAAAGTTCGTCGAGTTCTTCGGCCCGGGGGTGTCCACCCTGCCCCTGGCTGATCGCGCGACGATCGGGAACATGGCCCCCGAGTACGGAGCCACCATCGGCATTTTCCCGGTCGATCAGGAGACACTCCGCTATCTCGAGTTCACGGGCCGCCCGGCCGAGCACGTGCAGCTGGTCGAGGCCTACATGAAGGAGCAGGGCCTCTTCCATACGGCCGACGCCGCCGAGCCGGTCTACAGCGATACGCTCGAGCTGAACCTCGCCACCGTGGAGCCGAGCATGGCGGGGCCGCGACGGCCGCACGACCGTGTGGGACTGCGGGAAGTGCCGCGCAAGTTTGCGGAGGCGTTGCCGACGCTGATGAAGCCAGCGCCGGTGCCGGCGGTGAACGCCATGGGACGCTGGGAGGGCGAAGGCGGCCACCCAGCCGCCGCGGTCGCGGCGCCTCCCGCCAAACCGTCCCAGGCGACGCTTCGCATCGACAACCAAGACTGCGTGCTGCATCACGGCTCGGTCGTCATTGCCGCGATCACGAGCTGCACCAACACGTCCAATCCCTCGGTCATGGTCGCCGCGGGCCTGATGGCCAAGAAAGCCGTCGAGCTGGGTCTGCGCAGCAAGCCATGGGTGAAGACGAGTCTCGCGCCAGGCTCCAAGGTGGTGACCGATTACCTCGAGCAGGCGGGCCTGATGAAGCCGCTCGAGACGCTCCGCTTCCATCTGGTCGGCTACGGGTGCACGACCTGTATCGGCAATTCCGGGCCGCTGCCGGAAGTCGTATCGAACGCCATCGCCGAATGCGACCTGGTCGTCTGCTCCGTCCTGTCGGGCAATCGCAACTTCGAGGGCCGGATCCAGCAGGAAGTCCGCGCCAACTACCTGGCGTCGCCACCATTGGTCGTCGCATACGCGCTCGCCGGCCGCATCGACATCGAATTCCATGACGAGCCGCTGGGTGTCGGCATGAACGGCCCGGTGTTCCTCCGGGACATCTGGCCGACGACGAAGGAAGTCGCCGACGTCATCGCCCGCTCGATTCAATCGGGGATGTTTCGCAAGAGCTACGCGCAGGTGTTCGACGGCGATGAGCGCTGGCGCGGCTTGCCGGTGCCGGAAGGCGATCGCTTCGCGTGGGAGCCAACGTCCACATACATCCGCCGAGCACCATACTTCGACGGTATGCCGGTCGAGCCCGCGCCGGTGCGCGACATCCGCGGCGCGCGCGTGCTCTGCCTTTTGGGAGACAGCATCACGACCGATCACATCTCTCCCGCGGGATCGATTCGCAAGACGAGTCCCGCCGGTCAGTATCTCGTCAGTCACGGCGTGCAGCCGCTCGACTTCAACTCCTATGGCTCACGCCGCGGCAATCACGAAGTGATGGTCCGCGGTACCTTCGCCAACGTGCGACTCAAGAACGTCCTCGCTCCGGGCACCGAAGGACCGTTCACGGTCCACCTCCCGGATGGTGAGGGGATGACGATCTTCGACGCGTCGCTCAAGTACGCTGCTGAGGGTACACCGCTGATTGTCCTCGCGGGAAAAGAGTACGGCGCGGGGTCGTCACGCGACTGGGCGGCGAAGGGCCCGCGACTCCTGGGTGTGCGCGCCGTCATCGCCGAGAGCTTCGAGCGCATCCATCGCTCGAACCTGGTCGGGATGGGGATTCTACCGCTGCAGTTCGCGCCGGGTCAGACTGCCGGCACACTCGGCCTCACGGGAAAAGAACGCTTCGACATTCCCGGCCTGAGTGAGATGCCGAAGGAGCTGACCGTCACCGCGACGTCCGACGACGGCAAGGCCACGAGCTTCAAGGTGGTGGTGCGGATCGATACACCGCAGGAGCTGCAGTACTACATGCACGGCGGGATTCTGGAGTACGTGCTGCGCCAGCTTGCTGGAAAGGGCTAGATCGCGTTCAGGAACGCATCGAGCTCGGCCGGTGGGACCGCACCGACTCGACGCGCCACCTCTTTCCCGTCGCGAAATGCAATCAGCGTCGGAATCCCCCGCACTCCAAAGCGCTGTTGCGTGACAGGATTGCGATCGGTGTCGAGCTTCAGCACCAGCAGCTCGCCCGCCCGGCGGTGCGCGATGTCATCCAGCAGCGGAGCCATCACCTTGCACGGGCCACACCAATCGGCATAGAAGTCGACCACCACTGGCACTGTGGTATCAGTCGTGACTTGCGCGAAGTTCGCGTCCGCGACCGCGAGCGGCCGGTCGAGCAAGATCGGCCTGCCGCAGTTGCCGCATTTGGGGCGATCGGCCACGCGTTCCATGTTCACGCGGTTCAGCGTCTCGCAGAACGGGCAGGCGACGGTGGCCTTACGAGTCTCCATGGGTGAGTAAACCTAGACACTGAAGCCTTGTTCCTGCCACCGCACGGAAGATGAAGACGCTTTCACCACCGGTTGCAACCTCGTTCAACTTCCCCGCCCCACATTGTCCCGAAGCACACCACGGGAGCAGAGCAATGAGCAGCAAGAATGTGGGTTGGCGCGACGCCGGCCTTCGCGGCTTCATGGGTGGCCTGATGCTCCTGGCCTCGGCATCGCTCCAGGACCGGCCGCTCGTTGCGCTGGGCGTCGGCTTCATCGGGTTGATCTTCATCAGCACGGCCCTGTTCCGGATGTGCCCGTTATACACCGTGCTCCGGATCAGCAGCTGCTGAATCACCAAGTCAATCGCGCGTGGCGAGGGGCTACTCTACATCGCACGCCCCACGCCCAGCGCGTCCGCCACACGATTGATGTAGTTGAACCACGCGGTAATCAGCGTGATCTGCAGAATGCCCCGATCGTCGAATCCCACGCGCCGCAATGTTTCGTGATGGGCCGGCGTGATCCGTGTCGCGTCTCGCGTCACCTGCACTACGTAGTCCAGCATGACGCGGTCCTGCTCCGAGATCGGTGCCTTCGTGTAGTCGTTCTCGAGGGCGGCGATCAGCGTATCATCCAATGTGATCCGACGCAGAAACTCTGCGTGGGATTCGATTCAGTAGCGACACCGGTTCGTGACCGACACAATGGTCGTGATCATCTCATGCTGGCGGCGCGAGAGCGGCAATTCATCCGACATGAGCGACCCGAACGTGGCAAACGCGTGATACAGCGCGTCGGGGATGAGACTGTGGGAGGCCACGATTCCCGACGTCCCGTCCGGCGTCGGGTGAACGGGGGTCGCGTATTCCTTCGGATAAAGCGCCTTTTGGGCTTCTACCGCCCGGCGCAGCTTCTCATCCGCTTCGGTGAGCGGAACGGTGCGAATCCACGTCATCAGATCCTACTGGTTCGAGAGTACGTGAG
>QHTW01000020.1:0-4058 GCA_003220955.1 Gemmatimonadota bacterium
GAACGCTCTGCGCTCCGTTCCCGCGATCAGCAGGCCGCGGCGCAGCGGGTCTTCCTTTCAAGGAAGACCCGCTGCGCCGCGGCCTGCTGTTCGCGGGAACGGAGCGCGGAGCGTTCGTATCGTTCGACGACGGCGACCACTGGCAGCCGCTGCAGCGCAACCTGCCGGTGACGTCGGTACGCGACTTCGTCGTCTACGGCAACGACCTCATCGTCGCCACGCACGGCCGCGGGTTCTGGGTGATGGACGACATCAGCGCGCTACGGCAGCTCACGGGCGAAGTGCTCCAGGCCGACGCCTGGCTCTCCCGGCCGGCGGACTTTATCAACGTCACGCCGGGCGACGATGACGGCACACCACTCCAGCGCGATGAGCCGCAGACCCAGAACCCACCCGACGGCGCGTGCATCGACTACTACCTCAAGACTGCGGCTGCGGGGATGACGCTGGAGATCCTCGACGCCTCCGGTCGAGTTCTGCGGAGGTGGCCTGCCGAACCTGGGTCGGATACTGGACGGCGAGGTGGCCGGAGCACGAACGGGCTGCCGCGCGTGTCGCCGCTCTGGCAGCCCGTCCCTGAGGCGTTCTCGACGACGGCTGGAATGCACCGGGTCGTCTGGCGTCCGGTCGCACCACCGGAGCCCAACGCTCCCGGCGCAGCTGGCGCCGCTGGTGGGGGCGGCGGACCGCGGCGTGGGGGCGGCGCGCGGCTCACCGGTACGTTCACGGCGCGATTGACCGTCAACGGCCGGGCGTACACTCAGACCTTCGAGGTGCGCGCAGATCCGCGCAGCGAGGGCCGCTAACCTGGAGCCATGTCCTGCCGATGCAGCGAGCGCGACGCCAAGACGTCGAATCTTTAAAGCGAAAAGGCGAGGGACCCGGCGCGGGTCCCTCGCCCGTGTCGCCCTGCGCTGAGGGCTATTGTTTGTGGATCGTAACGTTCCCTCCACTTAGCGGGTGCTGGCCTGACAAGTAGCCGGTGTCCAGCATGATGCCGTAGCTGTCGTTGGATCCGCCGGAGCCCCCGTCGGTCACGTCGATCCGGAAGACGTGCGAACCCGCACCATCGATTGTCGCTTTGCCGAAGATGCTGGCCATGGTAAGATCGTCGCTGCAGGTCGTGGCCGTGATCTCGGTCGAGTGCACGTTCATTGGCTGCGCCGGCCCTTGATCCTGGTACTCCTGCTGGCCCTGCACGGTCCCGTCGGGGAGGACCTTGGCGTTGCCACCGAAGTTCGCACGGTCCATGTTGTTGGCGATGATCCAGCCGCCGTCGGTGATCGTCACCTCGCACAGCTGCGTGCTCGTGGGCGGGATCCATGTCTTTTCGGCGTCGCCGAAAGGCTCGCCGGGGTCTTCCCTGCCACTGCTGTTCACGTCGGCGAAGGCATGGATTCTATCCACCCCGGGCAGTGAGGCTGTGTAGCAGAACGTGGCCTGCCCATTCGCGTCCGTGGTGGCGGTACCGCCGGGAGGCCTCGGGAACGTGGTCGGGACAGAGGGCCCGACGGAGAAGACCACCGTCACGCCTGACACGGGGTTGCCGAAGGCGTCCCGCACTGTCGCGGTGACGCAGTGCTTCGCACCGACCGTGTTCGTTGCCGCGGGCGGCGTCAAGACGAGCGTCGCTGGCGCTCCCGCGACCCACGCCTTCGTTGCCTTGCCCGACGGCTCGCCGGGGTCTTGCCTCCCATTGTTGTTCGCGTCGGCAAAGGCGCTGATGACATCTGCGCCGACCTGCGTCGGCCCCATGTAGCAGAACTTGGCTTGGCCGTTGGCGTCCGTCGGTACTGACCCGCCCGTGTTGACCGAGCCGGTGACCGTGAAGACTACAGTGACGTTTGGCACAGGATTGCCCGACACATCCTTCACGGTCGCCGTCACGCAATGCTGCGTTCCGACCGGATTCTCGGCGGCGGGCGGTTCCAGCGTCAGCGTCGCCGGCTGAGGCGCGCCGCCACCGAGACCACAAGTGTTGGGCTCTATCTCGACGGCCCGGACGTTGTTGGGGTCCTCGAATTGACGCACCCACATGACCTCTTTGGGCGCGAAGGTGACGGGGTCACACTCCATGTCCTCCGGCCGCTGACCCGGTGTGGCTAGGACATCCACGAATTTTTTGGTGACCTTGTCGACGCGGATGATGCTGCCACCACCGTCGGTCCCCAAGTACAGGTTGGAACCGCCGACAGCGATGCCGCTGTTGCCGAATCTGCTGAGGTCGGGATGAATGTCGTCCGCGGTTCCGGCAATCCCATCGGGGCCCCGAACGTCAAAGTGCTCGATTTCAGTGCCTAGGGGGATCTTCAGCTTGTAGACTACCCAGTCGACGTCATAGCTCCACCACAGGGCGTCGTCACTCGCATCGAGAACGTTCCCTGCGTCGAAGGCCAAACCGTCTTTGAAAGTTCCGATACACCGCGCGCACTTTCCAGTTGCCGAGAACTGGAACGTGGCCAGTCCCGTCATCTTATTGACTAGGTAGATGTTCTCGGTGGCGTGCTGCACAGCCCAGATCATGTCGCGGGTACCGTCATACGCCATGGCGTCGAGGTCTATTCGGTTACCCAGGGCGTCCGCTACCGTTACGGTGGTGACATTGGTCGGAGGATTGCCGGGCGTGAAGGAAATCAGCCGAGTGTCGCCGTTAATGCTGTAATAGATCTTTTTCCCATCGAATGCGACGCTGACGTCCTGTCCTGGTATTGGGAGGGGCTGCACGGACGTCACGTCTCCTACCGCGAAGTTGGGGTGCGGCAAGGCACCCGAGACACTACCATCCGTGGGGGCTCTGTCGCAGCTCCCGAGGAGAACCAGCGCCGCACCAAGCAGCGCGCATTTGGGCCACCAGCGCCTTGGCGTCGCCATATCGACCCCCTTGATTAGTTGACGGCCGCTCAAGTCGTGGTTCACCCTCGGCGGCAGGGCATCCCTCCTCAAGACCCGTGCCCGCGCCGGCGCCTCCTCCAACCGGCGGCGAACGGGCCCGCCCAAGAGTGTCCGCGCGGACGAGCAAGGAAATCCGGCGCCGCCGGTCTGGTGCCGGGGCAAGAACTCTGGTGCGAACACCATGGCGTGAAGACCGTGGCGCGGCCGCCTGAGCGGCAAAGCAGCTCAAGCAGCTCAAGCAGCTCAAGCCGCTCAGTACTCTCTGAACTGCCCTGTAGGGATGCCGTACTGCTTGACCTTGAGGTGCAGAGTCTTGTAGTCGGTGCTGAGGAGTCGCGCCGCTGCGCTCTTATTCCCGCGCGTGGCATGAAGGGCTAAGCGGATCGCGTCCCGCTCCGCTTGTGCGGCGGCCCGGCTGGCGATCTCCCTCAGGGAGAGGCGCGTGTCTTCCATAAAGTGGATGGACCTGCGCAATTCGCGGACCAGCTACTGTCTGAACTGCCCCGCGGGTATGGCGTACTGCTTCATCTTGAGGTGCAAGGTCTTGTAGTCGGTTCGCAGCAGCCGCGCAGCCTCGCTCTTGTTTCCCTTGGTCGCCTGCAGTACCCGGCGGATCGCCTGCCGCTCGGCGTCCGCAGCGGCCGCGTCGGCGATCTCCTTCAGAGAGGAGTCGATCGGCGCCAGTCCTCCGCGGAGCGCGGCTGCCGGACAAGGGTCGACGGGCAGGACCGAGAGATGCTCCGGCTCGATGACGTCTGAAGCGAGAAGCATGGCGCGGCGAATGACGTTCCGGAGCTCCCGCACGTTGCCCGGCCACTGGTAACGCAGCAAGACCTGAGCTGCCGCTTCCGAGATCTTGCGGCAGGGGCGGCCCAGCTCTGTGCCGGCTTCGGGGAGAAACTCATTCGCCAGGTGAAGGATGTCGTCGCGCTCCCTGAGGGGCGGCAGGGTGATGCGGAATTCGTTCACACGGTAGTAGACATCCTGCCGGAACCGGCCGGCCCGCACCTCTTGTTCGAGGGGGACGTTGGAGGCGGCGATGATCCGCACATCCACCCGGCCCGGCTTCTTGCTGCCGAGCGGTTGGACTTGTCGTTCTTGCAACGCACGCAGGAGCTTCGCCTGCGTGGGCAGGGGCAGGTTGAGAATCTCATCGAGGAACAGGC
>QHTW01000020.1:4082-14177 GCA_003220955.1 Gemmatimonadota bacterium
CTGCCCCTCCCTGCGCTGATGCGCCCCCGTGAACGCGCCCTTCTCATAGCCGAAGAGCTCCGACTCGATCAGGGTGTCCGGGATCGCGCCGCAGTCGACGGCGACAAACGGCTGCTCGCGTCTGGCACTCAGCTGATGGATGGCGCGAGCTACGAGCTCCTTGCCCGTGCCGGTTTCTCCCTCGACGAGAACAGAGAGCGGGGACTCGGCCACTTGCTTGATCTGCCGGACGACCTGCTCCATCTGCCCGCTCGGGCCCATCATCCACCGGAACGGGCTCTCGATCACTTTGCTGGTCTGCCGCAGCTCGCGCGTGCGCTCCTCGACGATGGCCTCCAGGTCGGTGAGGTGGCGCTCCAGCGCGAGCTGCTGTTCCTTACACCGCCGAGTCAACGCGCGGGTCTCAATCGCCCGGCACAACGACGCGACGAAGTAATCCCGGTCGATCGGCTTCTGGATGAAGTCGTACGCCCCGGCGCGCAGCGCATGCACCATCATGACGATGGGCGTGTCGGGCCGGCGCCCCCGGATCTCGGCCAGGAGCGCGAGCCCGTCCATCCCCGGCATCTTGATGTCGGTGACGATCGCGTCGTAGTCTCGGTCGGCGATCCGGTCGAGCGCCGCCGCCGCGGAGTCAGCCGTATCGACCGTCAGCGCGGACATGCGCAGCCGCAGGGCCTCGGGCAGCGCCTCTAGCAGGGCCGGGTCGTCGTCGACGAGGAGCACGCGCGCCTCGTTCATGGCTCCTCTCGCGCGGCCAGCTTCTCCACGATGCACTCCAGCTCGCTGGCGCACCTCTCCAGGGCTATCTGCCGGTCCCTCACCCGCCGGTTCAGCGCGTGTGCGCGAAGCGCGCAGTCCAAGGATGCCACGAAGTCATCCCGATCGATCGGCTTCTGGATGAAGTCGTAGGCGCCACCCCGCAGGGCCCGCAGCGCGAGGCCGTACTCCCCGTGGCCCGTGATCATGACGATGGGCGTGTCGGGCCGGCGCCCCCGGATCTCGGCCAGGAGCGCGAGCCCGGAGCGCGAGACCGTCTATCCCCGGCATCTTGATGTCGGTGACGATCGCGTCGTAATCCCGGGCGGCGATCCGGTCGAGCGCGGCTGGCGCCGAGTCGGCCGTCTCCACCGTCACGTCGCTCATGCGGAGCCGGAGGGCCTCGGGAAGCGCCTGTAGCAGCGCCGGGTCGTCGTCGACGAGGAGGACGTGCGACGCCGTCATGCCGGGGCCGGATCAGCCGGAGCGAGAGGCAAGCGGATCACGAAGGTGGCGCCCTCGCCGGGCGGGCTCATGACCGAGATCGTGCCCCCGTGGTCCTTGATGATCCCGTAGGTGATGGAGAGACCCAGGCCCGTGCCTTTCCCGACCTCCTTGGTGGTGAAGAACGGATCGAAGATCCGCCGCTCAAGCCCGGGCCGAATCCCGGGCCCGGTATCGGCCACTGCGACCTCCACAGCCTCGGAGCGGGCCGAAGCCGATATGCCAATCGCCTTTCGTGGCGACCCGGCGACCGCATCACGCGCATTGGCCAACAGGTTGATAAAGACCTGCTCGAGTTGAATCGCATTGCCGACGACCATCGGCTCCTTCGGACCCAGCTCGACCATGACCTCGATCTCGCGCAGCCGGAGCTGCTCCCGCATGAGGGCAAGCGCCCGCTCGATCACGAGCCTCAGGGAGGTCGGCTCGCGGGTGGCGGGAGCCGCCCGCCCGAACGTACGCAAATGCGAGATGATCTCCGTGGCCTTGCTGACCTGCTGCATGGCATGGCGCAGTTCGCGGATTACCTGCCCTTTCTCCGACTCCGCGAACTCGATGAGGTCGACGGCATTGCCTACAAACAAGCCGATGTTATTGAGTGGATTGTTGAGCTCGTGGGCGACGCCGGTGGTGAGCTCGCCGAGCGTCGCGAGCTTTCCCGCTTGAACGAGCTGCTCTTGTTTGTCGCGCAGCTCCTGTTCGCGCCGCTGCATCTCGGCCGTGGTCTCCCGCAGGTCCCCCATGATGTGAATCATGGCCTTGCGGCTGGCCTCCAGACGCAGCTTGTCCTCGTGCGAGTCCTGAAGGATGTGCAGCAAGGCCCTCCGCGAACCGTCGAGCCGCTCGGTCTGGCGGGCGAGTCGCCGGCGGTCCTGCTCGTAGTCAGCGAGGATATGCAGCATGGCCTTCCGCTGGCTCGCGAGACGCTTGTTGGACTCGTTCAGGTCGCCCATGATGTGGAACATCGCGCGGCGCTGCGCGTCGCGTTTTTGCAGGCGGCGCTCGAGCGCCTCCACGTGCGCACGGAGTCGGCGCTCGGCAGTGGTGGGCTCTGGCATCGCGATCAGAATGCTTCCTCAGCTTCAGTCCTTCGACTTCATCCGCAGGCTCTCCAGCTCCTTTTCGAGGGCGATCATCTTCAGCTCGCGACCGACGACGACTTCCTCGAATTTCTCGAGATCCAGGATCTTCTCCTGCAGCTCGGTCTTGGACTTTTCCAGGTCGCGAACCACCTGCTCGTATTCGCGCATGTCGCGCAGGATGCCGATGGCGCCGATCACCTTTCCGTCCGGATCGCGCAGGGCGGAGGCGTTGAGCGTCGTGGGGATCACCTCCCCACTCGCACTACGGGGGTTGAGGTGGGCGTTGCGCGTGACGCCGCGCTCCACGACTTCGCGGAGAGCGGCGGTGAACTCGCGGGTCTCTTGGGGGCTGATGAAGCGGGAGAGCGACTGCTCGAGCAGCTCGTCCGGGCGGAAACCAAGGAGCGCGGACACCGCGTCGTTGGACTGGAGGATCTTGCCCTCGAGGTCGGAGACGAAGACCGGGTCGGGGGCGTTCTTAATGAGGCTCTCGGCGTAGGCGCGGGCCTTGTCGAGCTCGCGCATGTCGCGCAGGATGCCGATGGCGCCGATGACTTTGCCGTCGGGATCGCGTAGCGCGGAGGCGTTCAAGCTCGTGGGGATGACCTCGCCACTCGCGCTGCGAGGGTTCAGGACCACGTTCCGCATGACACCTCGCTCGACGACTTCGCGCAGTGCTGCAGTAAACTCCCGCGTTTCCTCGGGACTGATGAAGCGCGAGAGCGACTGCTCGAGCACCTCATCCTGGCGAAACCCGAGCAGCTGGGAAACGGCATCGTTGGCCTGCAGGATTTTGCCTTCGAGGTCGGAAACGAACACCGGGTCCGGCGCGTTGGCGATGATGATGTCGGCGTCCAGCGAGCCGTGCCGTTGGGCGTCGCCGGCGTCACGCTTGACGACCCCCGGTGCCGCACCCACTCCAGAAGATCTTGCCATGGCCGCAAGCCCCCCGGTCCTTCGTGGCGTCGAAGCGGCGTGGCGAAGGAACGTAGCTGGAACTCAAATACCGCCGGGTCACACGGACGTCAAGTGGACCGGGTCGCAGACGTTGGGCCCGCTGGACCCTACCCGCCCGCGGCCTCCCACTGCTGGCGACTCATCACCGCGATCGGCTCGAGTCTCTTGCTGCGGAGCGCCGCATTGATGCCCGCCAGCTCGCGCGTCGTCCAGGCATCGAAGTCCCGCACGACATCCGCGAGCTCCCGCGCCACCGCGTCCGCACGCTCCACCTGCGTCTGCGACGGCCCACCGTCATAGAAGATGATGTTGCCGTACAGATCGGTCAGATTCTCGCGCAGGCGCTCCTCGCCTGTGATCATGCCGCCTTCCTTCGTCGCCACGATCTTCTTTCGCATCGCATCGACGGCCGCCGAAGCCGCACGGAGGCGCTTCGTAACGGCATCGCCCGGGGGCAGCCGCCCCGCGCGCTCGTCGAGCGCCTGGCGGACGCCGTTCATCCGCTCGACCGCAAACGTCATGTCGGTGAGCGTGCCCGACATCTTGAGTGCCAGATCCAGCGCCGCCTGCCGCTCCTGCGCGGTGTGCGTGCTGCGCGGGTCCGGCACGACGGCGAGCTGCGTCGTAAACGTGGCCGTGTCCTTCGTGAGCTTGATCGTGTAGGTCCCCGGCAGGACGCGCGGGCCGAACGCGGCGCCAAAGGCCGCACTCGCCGCCGGCGGCACGCGCGGCGCCGTGAAGCGCATCGACCACGTGGCACGATTCAAGCCGCGACGTTTGCTCGTCGGCAACGTGCCCAGCAGTTTGCCGCTCGCGTCGAAGACCTCGAGCTTCATGTCGCCGAAGATGTGCCGCCGCCGTTGATAGTAGGTGATCACGGCATCGCTCGGCGGATTGGCACCCACGAACATCGCGTCGCCGTTCGACCACCCGCCGCCGGCCTGCAGGCGCTGGACCGTCGGACGTGCCGCGAGGAACGCGACCGGGCTGGCGAGAACCTCGGGGGTGAGCGCACGGAGCGGCGAGATGTCGTCCACGATCCAGATCCCGCGGCCGTGCGTCGCGATCACGAGGTCGTGGTCGCGCGGATGGATCGCGAGATCCCGCACGGCGACCGCGGGCAAATCCCCACCCTTGTAGCGCGCCCACTGCTTCCCGCCGTCCACCGACACCCAGAGCCCGAGCTCGGTGCCAAGGAACAGCAGGTTGGGATTGACGAGGTCTTCCTTGACGACGTGCGCGTAGCCGCGCACCGGGCTGTCCGGCGCTACCAGCGGTGTCCATGTCGCGCCGAAATCGGTCGACTTGTAGGCGTAGGCTCGCATGTCGCCGAAGGTGTGCAGGTCGAAGGTCGCGTAGACCGTTCCCGGCGCGAAGTGTCCCGCATCCACCGATGAGACCCACGCGTTCTTCGGAAGGCCGGCGATGTTGCCGACGACGTTCGTCCATGTCTTTCCGCCGTCGCGCGTGACCTGCAGGTTCCCGTCATCGGTGCCCGCCCAGACCACCTGCCCGTCGCGCGGTGACTCCGCGATCGCGAAAATCGTGGTGTGCATCTCGGCGGCCGAGTTGTCGACGGTGACGCCGCCCGACTGCTCCTGCTTCTGTTTTTGCGGATCGTTGGTCGTGAGGTCGGGCGAGATGCGCTCCCAGGTCTGTCCAAAATCCTTGGACCGGAACAGGACCTGCGCGCCGATGTAGATCGTGCCTTTTTGCGTCGCGCTGATGTGAATCGGCGTGTTCCAATTGAAGCGGAGCTTCTTCTCCTGGTAGCGCGGCAGTGGCCGAATGTTGCGCCCTTCGTGCGTCTTGCGATTGACCCGGCCAATTTCTCCGCCCTGCGACTCGGCGTAGAGGTAGTCGGGATCGGTCGGATCGGCGAACATCCAGAACCCGTCCCCGCCGTACATGTTCTCCCATTGGTGGTTCGTGATCCCACCCGGGAATTCCGACGGCCCCACCCACGAGCTGTTGTCCTGCAGTCCGCCGTACACGTTGTACGGCCGCTCCATGTCCACGCTGACGTGATAGAACTGCGAGACCGGCAGATTCTCGTTCTTCACCCACTTGTTGCCGGCGTCGTACGAGAACCACAGACCACCGTCGTCGCCCGTGATCAGATTATCGGTGTCGTTCGGATCGACCCACACGTCGTGGAAGTCGCCGTGCGCGCCGCCCGAAATGCCGCTGAAGCTCTTCCCGCCATCCGTGCTCACGATGAGACCGCCGTCCGGCTTGTAGACGCGATCGGGATTACCGGGATCGACGATTAGGTTCGCAAAGTAGAACGGCCGCCAGATCATGTTCTGGCTGCGATCCAGCATCTGCCACGTTCTGCCGCCGTTGTCGGAGCGATAGAGCGCGTTGAGCGGCGGCACCGCTTCGATGAACGCGTAGACGATGTCGGGCTTCGACGGCGCCACCGCGACGGCGACGCGACCCCACGGTTTGGCCGGCAAACCGGAGCCGGCTGTTGCCGTCAGATCGGTCCACGTCGCACCGCCGTCCGTGCTCTTGAACAAGCTCGAGGCGCTCGGCGCGGTCGCGCTGTCGCCGCCTGAGCGGAAGGTCCAGCCGCGGCGGCGGAAGTCCCACATGCCCGCATACAGCGTCCCGGGGCGCGACGGATCCATGGCGAGCATCGAGCAGCCGGTCGAGGCGTTCGTGGCCTTCAGCACCTGTGTCCACGTCTTCCCGCCGTCGGTCGTCTTGTAGACGCCGCGGTCGTTGCTGTCGCTCCAGAGTTTTCCGGGAACGCAGACGTAGACGGTGTTCGTCTGGTTGGGGTCGACGAGAATCTTGACGATGTGCTCGGACTCGCGCAGGCCCATGTTGGTCCAGTTCTCGCCGCCATCGTCCGACCGGTAGATCCCGTTGCCGATGGACACGCTGTTGCGCATCCAGGACTCGCCCGTCCCCACCCAGATCACCTTCGGGTTCTTCGGGTCGATCGTCACCGCGCCAATCGACTGCACCGGCTGTTTGTCGAAGACGGGCTTGAACGTCGTGCCGCCGTTCATCGACTTCCAGACGCCGCCGCTCGCGGCACCGACGTAGACGGTGAGCCGCGCGCCTTCGTGCACCGCCGCGACCGCCGCAATGCGCCCACTCATCGCCGCCGAGCCGATGTTGCGGGCGCCGAGCCCGGAGATCGTTTCCGAATCGACCTTGACGGCGGGGGTCTGCGCCTGAACGAGCAGGAGTGGGAGGAGGAGGATCATGGACGTGCCCCCGGCCGCGCGAACCGCGCATCGTCGAGCGGGACGTTGGCCTCGATTTTGTCGTACGTGACTTTCGAACGATCCGTGCTGCTGCTGCCTTTTGGTCCAGACTCGTACGAGAAGGGGAGAAAGACGCCGTTGACCTGCTTGTAGTCGCCGAGCGACGTCTCGTATTCCTGGGGAGCACCGCGGATCATCCGCTGCGTGTCGATTCTGATCGGCACGTAGTACTCGGTATCCAGATAGAAGAAGCTCACGTCGCCGTTCGGTCGGGTGACTTTGAGCTTGTATGCATCGCTGCCCTCGATCTGCTCCAGTCCCTGGTACTCGACGCGGTTGCCCTTGGCCTGGTAGTTCACGAGCGCGCCATCGAAGTCGGCGTCGTCGAGAATGCCGTGCATCTCTTCTTCACCGAGAGCTTCCGGATCCCGCTTGCCGTTCCAGGGCTCGATCTTCCAGCCGTTGTGCCCATCGTACGCGTTGATCCCGGTCATGCCCTGGATCGAAAACTCTTCCCGCACGCTGCTGGGGCGCTTGTTTTCCTGCACCACCACCGCCTCGAACCCGCCGCCCCCGTTGTACTTCCCGGTGCGGCGCAGCGTCTGCAGCGCTTGAATGCGCGCCAGGCCGCCCGACGCCTGGATGAACTTCGCGACGAGACTGTCGACGGATTGAGCACACAGCGGCGTCGCGTAGAGAGCGAATGCCGCGACTTTGAGTAGGGTGCTGCGCATGATCATTCCTCCGAAGTTCCGGCGGGAACCCACGAAGTTATCCGCCGGCCCTTTAGTCGCAACTCGCCTCGATGTCCTCGATATCACGCACCACGCGGTCCCAGTTGAAGTACGTCTCGACCGCGCGGCGACCTGCCGCGCCCATCCGCCGCCGCAACGCGGCGTCCGCAAGCAGGCGGTTGAGTGCCTCGGCCACCGCTGCCGGGCTGTAAGGATCGACCAGCAATCCCGTTTCGCCGTCGCGCACCACGTCGATCAGGCCGGCTTCTCGACCCGCCACCACGGGAAGACCCGACGCCGACGCCTCCACCGCGGCGATACCGAAACCCTCCACCAGCAGATCGTAGCGTCGCGACACGAGCGCGAACACGTCTACCGCGTTGTAGAGCTCCGGCAGATCCGCCTCCGGCACGAATCCGAGAAACCGCACCGCGTCGCCCAATTGCAGCTCCGCGACCAGCCGCTCGAGATACGGCCGGCACTCTCCCACGCCGGCGATCGCGTAGCGCACTTTCGGATGGGCCGCGCGCACCGCCGGAAGGGCCCTGATCACCGTATCGAATCCCTTGTGCCAATCGAGCCGCGCCACGGTCAGGATCCACGGGCCGCCCTCGAGACCGTACGTAAGCCGGATCTGCGCGGTGGGGAGCCCCGGTTGGAATTGTTCGGGATCGGTGCCGAGGGGGACCGTGTGGACGCGGTCGCCTTGGTGATCGAGCCCAAGGTCAGCGAGGATTCGGCGTGTGTAGTCGGCGGTCCACTGGCTGTTGGCCACGAAGACCGACGCTCCGTCGAGCAGCTTGCGGCCGGTCCAGTGCTTGAATCGCGAGCGCCGCAGCTTGTGATCCAGCAACAGCAGTTCCGCGCCGTGCGTGAAGACGCCGTACGGGATGCCGTAACGAGCGCGCAGCCATCGGGCCGGATAGGCTGCCGGCTTCAGCTCGGCGCACCATGTGAATCGCGGACGGTGCCGGCGGGCCAGCGCGTCGGCGCGGATCGTCCAGCGCACCAGACCATTCACCGTCCGCAGTCGCTTCGCCCGAACGGGCACGCGGTCGATGCCCTGCAGATAGTCCGTGTCACTCTCGGCGCTGCCGGCATATGTGCCGGTCGACACGAGTAGCGAGTAGGGGGCATAGCGCCGGGCCATCTCGCCCATCATGCGCGCGATGCCGCCCTCATGCGGTGGGAAGTTGAACGCGAGGAGCAGGCTGGGTGACGACTGTTCCCAACCCGTCACTCCTGCTCCCAGAGAAACGCGTACTTGAGGAAGCCACCGATCGCGCCCATCGCCGCCTGGATGACGCCCATCCGGCCGTCCAAGAAACCGCCGCGCAAGAGATACTCCCGCCAGAAATGTGCGGCGGGACGCAACGCGAGATCACTCCACCGCGCGCGCTCCCCCCGCGCCGCGAGCGCGTACGCGCTCGTCTGCGCGTACGCGACGAGCTTCTCGATGTGGTGGCTCAGATCGCGGTAGGGAGTGTGATCGAGTTGCTGCGTGAGCGTCCCGACGTCGCGCAGGCCCTGAAGGCCGGGATGCACCGCGCTGCCGCCGTAGCGGAACTCGCGTCGCGCGAAGCGCACCACCCAGTCGTTGCCCCAATGGCCGCGTTGGAGCACGCGCCCGCGGAATGCGTTCCGGCGTTTCACCCGATAGGCTTCGTGTGTCGCCCCCGCCCCCGCCCCCGCCCCCGCCCCGTTGGCCCCCGCCGGCACGGCCATGATTTCCTGCGCCAGCTCCGGTCCGATCCGTTCATCGGCATCGAGCGCGAAGACCCAATCGTACCGGGCGACTGCGATGCCGGCATTGCGCTGCTCGCCGATGCCGCGGGGACCGTCCGTGAGGACGCGCGCGCCCGCGGCGCGCGCGAGCGCGACCGTGTCGTCCGTGGATCCGCCGTCGACGACCACGACGTCGGCCGTCCAGTCGAGGTGGCGGATGCAGGCGGCGATCTGCGCTGCCTCATTCAGCGTGGGAATGACGACGGTGATCGGCGCCTGCACGCGGCCCTCCCTTGATGAAGCGGCGCTCCATGGCTTCACGATATACGGCCTCGGTTTGTTCGACCATGCGCTCGAGTGTGTACTCCCGCCGCACCAGCTCGCGGCCACGGGTCCCGATCCGTGCGGCGAACGGCGGATCGCCGAGCGTCCGTTCGAGCGCCGCGGCCCACGCGCGCCGGTCGAGCGGCGGAACGAGCAGCCCCGTTTCGCCCGACGTGATGAGATCGGGGTTTCCTCCCGCTTGGGACGCCACGACCGGGACGCCGAGCGCCATCCCCTCGAGGAGCGCGAGGGACAGTCCTTCGATGCGGGAGGGCAACGCGGCGATCGTCGCCAGCCGGTAGAAGGCAAGGGGCTGGTCGGTGAAGGGGACATAAACCACGCGGTGGCGCGGCGGCAAGCGGGCCGCCACGGCGCGCAACT
This sequence comes from Gemmatimonadota bacterium, assembly GCA_003220955.1. Classification (GTDB taxonomy): domain Bacteria; phylum Gemmatimonadota; class Gemmatimonadetes; order Gemmatimonadales; family GWC2-71-9; genus 20CM-2-65-7. Next base: position 13,770 of record QHTW01000020.1, read on the forward strand.
GGTCGTCGGGTTCGATTCCCACGAACGCCACGACGACCGGTCGCGCGACGGCCGGGAGCGCCTCGAGCAGGATGTGCTGATCCTTGCGCCGCGCGAGGACCACGATGACGGGACGTCCCGCGACGTCGCCGAGAGCGGCTGCCGCAGCGGACATGGCTGCCGCCGTCGGTGGCGCATCGACCCGGGCGAGATCGATGCCATTGGGCACAGGGCGGAGGCGCGCGCCGGGATAGAGGCGCCGCCGCAATCCGCGGGCTACCGCGTGACTCACCGCGATTGTCCGATCGGCCGACAGGCCGACCGCGATCAGCTCGGCCGGCGACGACAGCGGCATGGTGTGGCGCGTGACGACGAACGCCTGCGGCAGCCGGTGCCGCCAACGCAGCCAGGTGAGCGCGCGGCGGTCGC
>QHTW01000268.1:0-2254 GCA_003220955.1 Gemmatimonadota bacterium
CTCCGATACACATAGAGTGGACGCCGAACTCGGTGTTTGACCAGCCGTTGACACCAGCATATAACACATACATACATATGCATATGCGTACTACCCTCATCCTCGACGACGTGCTGCTCGCGCGTGCGCGGCGGATCACCGGGATCGCCGAGAAGACGGCGCTCGTGCATGCCGGCCTCGAAGCCCTGATCGCCCGGGAGGCAGCGCGGCGGCTGGCGGCGCTGGGCGGCACGATGCCGCGGGCGCGTGCAGCCCCGCGGCGGCGTTCCCACGGGCGCGCGCGGCGGTGACGGTGCTGGCGGACACGTCCGTCTGGATCGACCACTGGCGGCGTGGGAATCCCCAGCTGGCCCAGCTCCTCGCAGGCAGCGCGGTCGTGATACACCCGTTCGTGCTGGGCGAGATCGCCTTGGGGCACGTGACGTCTCGGGCCGAGGTGCTGGCCGACCTCGCCACTCTGGAATCGCCGCGGGTCGCCGAGCATGACGAAGTGCTCACGCTGATCGAGCGCAGCCGGTTGTGGGGTCGCGGCATCGGCTGGGTCGACGCGCACCTCCTCGCGTCGGTGCTGCTCGATCGCATCCGGCTGTGGACGCTCGATGTCCGGCTGGCGCGCGTGGCGCGCGAGCTGGGGGTGATGGCCTAGACTCAGCGGTTGACGATCCGCCCGGGTATGGTCAACACCAGCAGGCTGCCGACGGACATGATCGCGGCGAGGGCGTAGACCGTCGCCCGTCACGCTCACGCTGCCGCGAGCTCAGAAAGTGCTGCGCTGGGCGTTCTTGCACTTGCCCGCGCTGCCCGCCTCAAAGATTGCACGAACCTCCGCTGGATCCAACGCGCGATTGAAGATGTCGATCTCGTCCAGCAAGCCGTCCAAGGTCTCGTCGCCCGAGCTGAAGAACAAACCGCCCGAGCTGAAGAACAATCCATCTCCAGGAGCAACTGATCCTGTTATCGCCCTGTTGCCAACCTCAACGCCATCCAGATACAAGCGCATGACGCTACCGTCATACGACCCCGCGACATGATGAAATACGCCCTCTCGCAGAACATTATCGACGCGGATGTGCTGTAGCTCCCCATTTATGCGCATGTAGAAGTGCAGCTGGGCAAAACCTGCTGCTCCGTCGTACCGCAGCACCGCCTTCTCATTACCGAGGCTCACATAGCGCTGGACTCTCCCAGGCGGCAGGGAATTATGCTTCACCCACGCATCGATGGTCAGCTGTTGCAAGTCGTCGATTCCTGCTCCAGGGGCGAACACCCCTTCGCCCGCGCGCGCAAAACTGAATCCGTCGCGTACCTTGGCCGGCGCGAACCTCGCTTGGGCGCTGGCAATTGCGAGGACTTGATCGCTGGCCCAGGCCGGATCCGCGTCCCAGGCCGGATTGTTGGTCACCCGTTTCAGTCCCGAGCCATCCGGGCTCATCACGTAGATCTCGTAGTTGCCGTCGCGATTGCTCGCGAAGGCAATCGTGCTCCCGCTGGGAGACCACGCGGGATAGTACTCTTCCGCCGGGTTGTTGGTCAGGCGAGTCGGCTGTGAGCCGTCCGCGTTCATCACGTAGATCTCGTTTGGCGCACCGTTGGAGATGCTCCAGAAGGCGAGTCGCGCTCCGACGGGCGACCAGACGGGGTAGAGACCGCCCGGGAGGGTCTCGGTGAGGTTAACGTCACCGGTGCCGTCAGCGTTGATCACGAGGATATCATGCCTGCCGGTGGCGCCTGAGTTGTGCTGGTACGCGATCCTAGTCCCGTCTGATGACCAGCTCGGGGCCGAATTGGCATCACCACAACAGCCGCGTGTGATCCGGGTCTGGCCAGACCCATTGGCGTTCGAGACGTAGATGTCCTGATAGACATCGGGGGAAGGGGCGCAGTAGGCGATCTTCTTTCCATCGGGCGACCAGGAGATCGGGTCAGGAGGCCAGACCTTGCAGATGTCCGCGACGCTGATCCGATTCGTCCCGTCGGCGTCTACAACATCGAGAGGCCCGTTTACGCCCGCAAAGGCGATCTTCGAGCCGTCTGGCGACCACGCCACGTTTGCTACACCGATGTTGGCCCACTCAGGGTCCATTGTGAGCCGAAGTAGACCCGTGCCATCTGCGTTCACGACGTAGATCCCGATCGAAGCGCTATCGTGGCCGCCCCCGAAGGCGATCCTTGCGCCGTCGGGCGACCAGGAGAAGGCGAGGTACCACCACGTGTCGCTGGCAAGCCAAGTGAGCCCAGAGCCGTCGGCGTTGAC
>QHTW01000268.1:2277-2989 GCA_003220955.1 Gemmatimonadota bacterium
CGGAGCCGTCGGCGCGGTCGAGTCCTTACCACACGCGAGCAGAACTGGGACGAGGCCGACTGCCAGACGGATCGTGTTCCTGCTTGTCGCCTCTCCGGCGCGCTTCCAGCGGTACATAGCGACCTCCACTGTTGCGTTTCCTCGGCCGAGCGTGGAGCTCCACGCCCGCCCATCGCATCCGGCTTCGACGTTCACCGTGGCCGTCTGCTTCTCGGTAGTTCCTTGGCCCAAAAGGAGTTGAATCGGTAGGAGCCGCCCCCGACCCGTCGCGATTCGCAACCTCCGTGAACGAGGGCTAACTTAGGCCAGTGCGGTGAGGGCCCGATCAAAAACGGCTCAAACGGGCCCGAGAGAGCGTGCGGCGGACTGATGTTGGAACTGAGGACGTTCGGCGGGCTGTCCATCAAGGACGGCGGCGCTCCGGTCACGGGCGCGGCCACCCAGCGCAAGACCCTTGCCCTTCTCGCCCTGCTCGCCGCGGCCGGGAAAAACGGGCTCTCCCGCGACAAGCTGATCGCCTACCTCTGGCCCGAGACCGACACCGAGCACGGCCGCAATCTCCTCAACCAGGCGTGCTACGCCCTGCGGCGCGATCTCCGCGAACGCGAGGCGCTCCTCGGCACTAGCGAGCTGCGGCTAAACCCGAATGTCGTGCGGAGCGACCTAGAGGCATTCGAGGCCGCGCTGCAACGGGGCGATGCCGAAGCGGCGG
>QHTW01000268.1:3088-5954 GCA_003220955.1 Gemmatimonadota bacterium
AAGGAGGCTGCCGCGCGCGGCGACCACCGTGCCGCGGCCGACCGGTGGCGCATACTCACGGCACTCGATCCGCTCAGTTCACACGCCGCGCTCGGCCTCATGAAGGCCCTCGTGGCCGCGGGCGAGTCCGCCGCAGCCATCAAGCACGCGCGAGCGCACGAAGCGCTTCTACAACAAGAGATGGGGACCGGGCCAGATACCGCCGTGCTGGCGCTCGTGAAGCAGCTGTGTGAGGAAGCCAAGCGCGGCGCGCCCCTGCCAGGCGCCGCCGAGCAGCACCGCAAGCGGCGTCATTCCACAACGGATTTCCTGTTGGCGGCGCTGCCGGCAGCGCTGCGGCGCGAGCTGCACCGAGCGACCGCGCTCAGCACCGCCGCGGCCGCCCTCGGGATCGTGCTCGTCGTCGGCGCGGTGGGGTACGGCGTCTCGGGAAGGCACGGGCCCACAAGCGAGGCCGAGCCCCTGCCCGTTGCGGACCGAAAAATGCTCGCAGTGCTCCCCCTCGAGAATCGCGGCGCGCCAAACGACGAGTATTTCGCTGATGGCCTCACCGAGGCGATCGCCACCCGGCTCGGCAGCGTCCGGAGGCTCGGCGTCATCGCGTGGCAGAGCGCCAGCCAATACAAGGGGACCAACAAGAGCCGACAGGAGATCGGCCGGGAGTTGGGCGTCCAGTACATCCTGGACGGCTCGGTCCGCTGGGAGAAAGCCGGCGGCGCGAGTCGCGTCCGCGTGAGCACAACGTTGATGCGGGTGTCGGACGCCGCCCAGCTCTGGGGCGACCAGTACGACACGACGTTGACCGGCGTGTTCGCGGTGCAGACGAACCTCGCCACCCGGGTGGCGGGTGCGCTCGACCTCGCCCTAATAGACGCCGAGCGCCGTTTGTTGGAGGCCAGGCCGACGGCGAACCTCCAGGCGTATGACGCGTATCTGCGCGGGCGCGTCCTGGGGGATCGTGAGTTCGATCCGGCCAATGGCCGCAAGTCGGTCCGCCTGTACGAGGAGGCGGTCGCCCTGGACTCGAATTTTGCGCTCGCCTATGACTGGCTGTCCGTCGGTTACGTGTGGATGCACATGAACCACATGGACCGATCGCCGGATATGGTGACTCGTGCCAAGGCCGCCTTGGACCGCGCGCTGCGCCTCGATCCCAACCTGCCGGAATCCCATGCCGCGCTGGGGATGTTCTACCTCAACGTTCTGGGGGACAAAGACAAAGCGCTGCAGGAATACACTCGAGCGAGACGCATGCGCCCCAGCGATCCGTGGTTTCCGGCCTTGATCGCTGCAATCTACGAGGCGAAGGGACGCTGGAACGAGGCGTTGGCCTATAGGCGCGAAGCCGTGGCGCTCGATCCTCGGAACGTCATGATCATGCTCATGACGGCGGCCAGCTTCATGGACCGGCGCCAGTTCGCGGCGGCCACCTACTACTACGACCGGGCTCTCGCACTCAAGCCGGAGTCGTTCGACGCACAGCTCGGCAAAGCCATGGCCTATATCGGGCAGACTGGCGATCTGTCGGAGGCGCAGCGACTGCTGCCAGACCTCTTGCAGACACTCGATCCGACCGGTCAGAATCTCCCTATTCTCCAGTTGAGCGACGTAGCGACGCTGTTCGATGCTGGACGCCGGGCGAGGCTGCTCGCGCTCACCCCGGCCGCGCTGGACGGGGATAGGGCCGTGTTAGCCATGACTAAGGCGATGGTCCAGCGCGCGAACGGTCACGGGCCACAAGCGCGCGCGCAGTTCGACTCGGCGCGCAGCATCCTGGAAGTCAGCGTCCGTCAGGAGCCGAACGATGACTACTACGCCGCCTTGCTCGGCCTCGCCCTGGCCGGTCTGGGGCGCTCGGTCGACGCGATTCGCGAAGGTGAACGGGCGGTCGCACTGGTTCCCGTCTCCAAGGATGCCGAGTGGAGCGGGTATCTGCGAGCGAACCTCGCGCGCATTTACGTGCTGCTAGGCGACCGGGATGAGGCGATCGAGCAGCTGGAGATCGTGCTCTCGAGACCCGGTCCCCTCTCGGCCGGCTGGCTCCGGGCCGATCCGTTCTGGGATTCGCTGCGGGGCAGCCCGCGGTTCCAGCGACTTGCTGCCGCAAGGAACTAGATGAAGAACGGCTGCGTGTTCGTCATCGTCCTGTGCGTTCTCTCGCGATCGCTGACCGCCCAGGAGGTGAGCGGCAACCTGCAAGGCCGCGGTGTCTCCCCTCAGGCCGAGCCCGTCGCCGACGTGCGCGTGACCGTTGCAGGGTCGAGCATCCAAGGGACCCGCGGCACCCGGACCGATTCACAAGGCTTCTTCCAAGTCCTTGCCCTTCCGGCGGGGAGCTACACGGTGCGGCTCGAGCGCATCGGGTTCCGGCCCGTGGTCGTCGACAGCCTGCTCGTCCGCATCGGAAACACAACCAATCTCGGCCTCATCACTCTCGAGCCGCAGGCCCTCGAGTTGGGCGAAATCGTGATCAATGCGCAGCGGCTCTCGATCGACCCCGCCAGCACCACGATCGGGGCCAACGTGGATGCCGCAACGTATGATGCCTTGCCGGTCGGTCGTGATTACCGTTCCGTCGTCGCATTTCTGCCCCACGCCAACACGAGCTACTACCCAGGCGACCCGGTGAACATCGGTGGGGCCACGGGGCTCGAGAACGCCTACTTCATCGACGGCGTCAACGTCACGGACGTGCACCTCGACCCACCCGCCTCTGACTTCGTCCTCCCCTACAACTTCGTGCGGACCGTGGAAGTGAAGGAGGGCGGCTACGACGCCGGCTATGGCCGGGCGATTGGAGGAACCGTCAACGCCGTGACCTACTCGGGTGGCAATGCGTTCGAGGGAAGCGTGTTCGCCTTTTTCA
>QHTW01000268.1:5975-6595 GCA_003220955.1 Gemmatimonadota bacterium
CAGCGACGAGCGGAGCAGCGGGTTCTCGAACTACGATATCGGCGCCCGGGTCGGCGGGCCCGTCGTGCGCGACCGCTTGTGGTTCTCCGCGGCGTACAACCCGCAGGCCGAGACGGCTGACCGAGCGGTGCCAGGGTTTACCGGTTTCCACGACCGGCTGAGGCGGCACATCTTCGCCGGAAAGCTGCTCTGGCGGGCGGCGGCGTCTACGAACGTCGAACTCCTCCTGTTCGGGGACCGCTCGACCCATCACCTGGTATCGGAGTCGTTCTTCGCCATCGGGGTTGAAGCCGTCGAGAATCCCGACCCCTATTTGCGTTTCGCTCGAGGGGGGCACACGTCGGGATCCGTGCGGCTGACACACCAGCTCGGAACCCGCGGACTGCTCGAAGTCGCGGTCGCGCGAGCCACGAGCTACACGCAACAGGGTGCCGAGACCGCCCGTGGCGGCAGCGAGCCGCAGTACTTCGATTTCCAGACCAGCACTCTCTCGGGCGGCGTTGGTAGCAAGGAATGCCCGAGCGACGCGCGTACTTCAGTGGGGCTGCGCAGCACGCTGGAGCTCGGCGCCCACACCCTCGTGGCGGGGGCGGAATACGAGGACAACCGCTTCAGCGACG
>QHTW01000268.1:6804-7236 GCA_003220955.1 Gemmatimonadota bacterium
TCAGCGCTGCCTTGCAGCTCGGCCGGCTGGGAACGCAACGCGTGTTTGGATCATGGGGCATTTTCTACCAGCAACAGCCGCTGGACTTCGCCTTCGGGTTCTACGTTCCCTACCCCGAGTTCAACAAGTTCTTCTCGTCCGACCCGCGCGTGACGGGGACGACGCCGGATTCGGTGCGCAACATCAGCACCGATCCCTCGCAGTACCCGAACATCCCCGGTCTCAAGGTGGAGCACCACCGGGAGGTCACACTCGGTTACGAGCGGCTCGTTGGTTCGAACCTCAAACTCACCGCGCGCGGAGTGCGCCGCGACCTCCTATCCGCGTTCGGGAACGGGTTGGACACGGCGAACGCTCTGTACTTTGTCGTTGGCGTGCCGGGACAGGGAGCGTTGAGCTTCCTGCCAAAGTTCCGGCGCACCTACACAGCGC
>QHTW01000021.1:0-613 GCA_003220955.1 Gemmatimonadota bacterium
TCGATCAGTGGCGCGACGAAGGAAATGTCCCCCGCGCCGCGGCGGCCGGGATCGAGCGCCGCGACGGCACCGTAGCCCAGCGCCTGACTTGCCGAATCGTAGACCGCGAGCAGTCGCGCGTTGCCCGGTGTCGGCGACATCGCCGGATACTCGTCGTGAAACACGATCGAGGCGTCGGTGCCCGGGAGGTGCTGCGCCACGATGGCGCGCATCTTCGCGCGGGTGCGCTGCAGCTGCGCATCTGAGATGAACCGCAGGTCGCCCTGCGCGACCGCGTGCGAGGGGATGATGTTGAGCTTGCTCGCTGCCGTGCCGCTGACCGCGACGGTGTCGTAGGTGATGTCGGTTCCGCCCACAGCCGTGGCGACGTTGAACGTCAGGTACTGCTCGCCGGCGAGCTGGGCGCGGAAGGCGTCCACAATCCTGGCCAGCTCGTAGATCGCCCCGTAGCCCGCATTCTCGCTGAAGACGCCGGCCGAATGCGCCTGCCGGCCCGTCGTGGCGACGCGCCAGTTGCTCGCGCCGCGGCGCGCCACGGTCGCGTCGGAGCGGTTGCCGGCCTCGAACGCCAGCGCGACGTCGCTCTGCTGCGCGGCTTCGATCAGCGCGCGGC
>QHTW01000021.1:635-10051 GCA_003220955.1 Gemmatimonadota bacterium
CTCTTCGTCGCCGGTGAAGACAATCGTGATGTTCAAGTCGCGCAGCGCGCCCGCGGCCTGGAGCGCCTTGAGGGCGTACAGAATCACGACGTCCCCGCCCTTCATGTCGGCGCCACCGACGGCGCGCGCGGTCGAATCCTCGCGCACGAAGTTGGCGCCGCCGGGATCGACGACCGTGTCGAGGTGGCCGATGAGGAGAAACCGCACTGCCCCGGGCTTGCCGCGTTGCTCAGCGACGAGATGCCCCGCGCGACCGACCGCGTCCGGCACGGCGGCCCAGCGCGTCGTGAAGCCGAGGGAGTCGAGCGAGGCGCGGAACACCGCGCCGACCTTCCGCACGCCCTCGAGATTCAGCGTGCTGCTGGGGATGTCGACGACACGCTGCAGGTACGTGATCTGCTCTTCGCGCGCCGCGGCGATGGACGCGCGCACGCGCTGCTCCTTGCGGTCCAGGGACTGGGCGGCAATCCCCGTCCCGAGCAACGAAAGAATTGGGAGGACGACGGCGAGACGAATCACTACGGCGTGGCTTTGACCGTATCCTGCGCGCGGCGCCGCTCCTCGGCATCGCGCTCGGCTTGCTTGCGCTCCCGCAGCTCGCGCACGTAGCGGCGGAACTGTTGGAGCGTCTGCGCGCGGTCCGCCGCGCGCAGCAGATCGGCGCGCATGTCGTTGAGCTGCCGGGCACGCATGCCTTCGTCGAAGTTGCCCTGCGGCAGCAGATTGCCGAGCAGCGCCAGCGCCATCGTCGGAATCTTGATGCCGGCAACGTGGATGTAGGCCGAATCGATGCCCCACTCCGGCTTGTTGGGCGTGCCGCCGATCGTCCACTTCGGCCGTTGCCGCTCGCGCTGCATCTGGTCGAGCACCTGATTCAACGAATCCACCATCACCTTCAACCGATCGATGGCCGCCGAGCGTCGCGCGGCCGTATCGCCGTAAATGGCATCCGCCACCGCCGCCGGCAACCCGGGCCGCGGGCTCACCCACAAGCGGCCGTCACCGACCTGCGGTGGGGGTGCGACGCGACTGGCGTTTGGATCGTACGCCGGCAGCGTCATGCCCGTATCGGGCGGCGATTCGGGAGGCGGCGGCGGGGGCGGGGCAGCAGGTGGCGCCGGAACCTCGCGCCGGGTTGTCTGGACCGTCGGGCCCTTCGCGCGGATCTCGCGGGTGCCGGGGACGAATACCAGCGAATCGCCCACCTCCTGCGGCTCCATGAAGACGTACGTTGCTTTGCGCCACGGGGCCTGCCAATCCACCGTGAAAAACAGCACCACGGCGACCGCGTGAATCGCCGCGGTGATCAGCCACGCGCGGCCGATCGGTTGGCGCGCTACCTGACGCTCAAACAGTGGCGAGCACCTTTCCGAGCCGCTCGGTCGCTTCGATGAGCCGGGGTGTCGGGACGGTCAACGCGATGCGGAAGAATCCCTCGGCGCCGGCGCCGAACGCGCTCCCAGGCAATGTCACCACGCCGACATCCTCGAGCGCGCGCTTCTGGAACGCGGCCGACGCGAGGCCCTCCGGCAGCGGCACCCACACGTACAACGTGGCGCGCGGGGTCTCCACGTCGAATCCATTGGCGCGCAGCGCCGGCAGAATCGCGTCGCGCCGCTCCTTGAATTGCGCCGCATACCCCGCCGCGATCCGCTCGGCGTCCTTCAGCACTTCGGCCCCGGCTGCCTGTACCGCCAGAAACGCACCGGTGTCCACGTAGTTTTTCACGCGCGCCAGCGCGGCGATGCGGTCGGGCCGCCCTACCGCCCAGCCGAGCCGCCACCCCGTCATGCAGAAACTCTTGGAAAGCGAATGGAATTCGACCGCGACATCCATCGCGCCGGGGATCTCGAAGATCGACGGCGCGACATAGCCGTCGAAGGTGATCTCGCAGTACGGGTTGTCGTACGCGAGGACGAGATCGTGCTTCCGGCACGCCGCCACGACGCGCTGCAGATACGCGCGCGGCGCGACGGCGGCCGTCGGATTGTTGGGATAGTTGAGATAGACGAGCTTCGCCTTCTTCAAGAGATCCGCGGGAAGCTCATCCAGCTCGAGCAGGAAATCAGTGCGCGGCGTCAGGGTGCAGAGATACGGCTCGGCATCGGCGAGCACCGTCCCGCCGTGGTAGACCGCGTAGCCCGGCACCGGCACGATCGCGACGTCGCCGGGATTCAGCACCGCCGCGGCGAGGTGCGCGATCCCCTCCTTCGAGCCGAGCAGCGGATGCAGCTCCTTGAACGGATCGACGCTGACGCCAAAGCGGCGCTGCATGTAGGCAGCTGCGGCTTCGCGAAATGCGGGCAGGCCGAGCTGAAACGCGTAGCGGCTCATGGCGGGATCTTGCAGTGCGCGCGCCACCGCTTTGACAGCGAGGTCGGGCGGCGGGAAGTCGGCGTCCCCGGCTCCGACGTCGATAAGATCGACGCCCTGCTCGATCAGCCGCCGCTTGATCGCGGGCAGCTCGGCCATCGGATACGTCGGCAATTGGGTGACGCGTCTGCTGAAATTCATGCCCTAAATCTAGCTCCAGGAAACGGGGCTGCCGATGCTGTGCATCGCGAAGAACTCTTCCAGCTCGCGCCGTACGTCGGGCCAGGTTCCAATCGCTTTCGCCGCCGGCGGCAGCCCCTCGAGCATCGCCGCCCCATAGCGCTTGGTGACCACGCGCCGATCCAACAGCACAACGGCGCCGACATCGGATTTGCTCCGAATCAGCCGTCCGAATCCCTGTTTCAACTTGAGCGCCGCGAGCGGAACGAGATAGTGGGTGAAGCCGTCCACGCCCGCTTCCGTGAGACGCTCCAGCCGCGCCGCGGTTAGTGGCTCGGTCGGCACCTTGAACGGTAACTTCGCGAGGATCAGCACCCGCAACGCCCGACCCGGCACGTCGACCCCTTCCCAGAACGAATCGGTTCCCAACAGGATCGCCGAGCCCGCATCGCGAAAGCGCCGCAGCAGCTGGTCGCGCTGGCCTTCGCCTTGGATCAGCAGCGGCCAGCGCGCGCCGACGTGCCCCCGAATCGCGTCGGCAGCGCGCCGCAACGCGCCGTGGCTCGTGAACAGGGCGAAGATGCCGCCATCGGACGCGTGCGCCAGCTCGAGCAGCACGCGCGCGACCGCGGCGCCATGGCCGGACTCATCGTCGCGTGGCTCGGGGATGTCGGTGGGGATCCCAAACACGCACTGGGCGCCGAAATCGAACGGCGACGGCAGGATCTCGCGCACGGTGACACGCGACGGCGGCAGCGACAAACCGAGGCGCTCCTCGAGGAACGTGAACTCGCCGCCGGCCGCCAGCGTGGCACTCGTCAGGACCACCGTCTCGACGCGATCGAAGAGCGCTTCCTTCAGCACCGGCGCGAGATCGAGCGGGACGGCAGAGAGGGTCAGGTTCGGCGTGCGGCGGCCGCGGCGTTCCATCCAGCGCACGGCCGGTCCGGCGGGTGCGCGATAGCCGATCGGTTGCAAGGTTGCCTTCAGGCCCTCTGCGGCGGCATCGAGCCGGCGGACGACTCCGCGCAGTTCTCCGATCAAGCGGGTGCGCATTTCAGCGGGATCGTCGATCGAGAGCCGGTCGGCGATCGTCTCGACCCCGTCGCGCAGCTTGCTGAATGCGACGAGCAGGTTGTCGAGCGCGACGTCGAGTCCCTCGCGCCACACGGCGTCCCCGGAGAACGAATCGGTGAGACGCAGCACGCGCGCCGCGCTTTGCTCGGTGTCCAGTCGCCGCGCCAGGCGGCCGAACAGCTCGTCGGCCCAGCGTCGGGCGGCGACGAGCGCGTCGAGCACGGTGCGCGTCAGCAGATCGCGGCTCGCCGCGCCGAGCAGATCGTCGTGGGTACTGAGCTCCGCCGCGAGCGTCGGCAGGAGGCCGCGGCCGTTGCGCTCGAGACGCCCGAGCAGCCGCTGCACGCCGAGCATGCTGACCTGCGTGCCGAGGTGCTGGGCCGCGACGTCTTCCAGGTGGTGGGCTTCGTCCAGCACCAGGCGGCGGTAGGGCGGCAGGACCGCCGCCTCCTGCCAATTGTCCGACGCGATCCGCACCGCCAGGTCGGAGGCGAGCAGGTGGTGATTCACTACCACGACGTCGGCTTCGGCGGCTCGGCGTCTCGCCGCGAAAACGAAGCAGCGATCGAAGTGCGGGCACTTGAGCCGCGTGCACAGATCCGACTCCGCCGCGACCGCATCCCACACGTCGCTCGACGGCTCTTCGACGAGGTCCGCCAGACTGCCGTCCGCCGTCCGTGACGCCCACCCCGCGATCGCCTCGAGCTCGGCGCCGCGCGCGTCATCGAACAGCGACTCCTGTCCGGCGCGCGCCTGTTCCAGGCGTGAGAGGCAGAGATAGTTTCGCCACCCTTTGAGCAGCGCGAAGGTGACCGTGCGGTCGCCCGTTGAAAACGCGCGCGACAGAATCGGCAGGTCTTTTCCGACGAGCTGCTCCTGGAGATTGATCGTGTTCGTCGAGACGACCGTGCGCTCGCCGTTGAGTCGCGCCCACTCGAGCGCCGGCACGAGATACGCGAACGACTTGCCGACGCCGGTCCCGGCTTCGAGCAATGCGATGCCGCCGCCGTTGTAGGTGTCGGCGACAAAGGCCGCCATGTCGCGCTGGCCGGACCGGTCCTCGAATGCGCTCGTGCCCAGCACCCGCGCGACGGGACCGGACTCCGTGAGCAGATTCGCGATCTCGAGCGAATCGAGCCGCGCGCGCGTGCGGGCGCGGGGGCACTCGACGACGATGTAGAGCGTACTGACATCGTTGTTGACGATCCCGAAACCGACACCCTCGTCGTGCAGGCGGGCGGCGACGTGCAGGTCGGCGCCCGAGGGCTCGAGGAAGCCGCTCGGATGGTTGTGGAGCAGCAGCTCGCCGCGCCGCGCCACGCCGGGCAGCGCCAGCACCGCGTCGATCGTGCCGCGCGCGACGACGCGCGCGTCGCTGAGCGTGCCGTTGGGATCGGCCCGCACCACGAACGACACTTCGCGCCCGTGCGCCGCGGCGACCTCCTCCTGCAGCAGAGCGCGCGCGGCCGCCGTCAGGCGCTCGACGCTCACGTCTTGAGCTCGCGCTTCTTGGCCGCCGGAAAGAGCACGTTGTTCAGAATCAGGCGATAGCCGGGCGAATGCGGGTGCAGCGACAGGTCGGTCGGTGGGTCGCCGATCTGGTGTTGCGCGTCTTCCGGATCATGGCCACCGAAGAAAGTCCAGGTGCCCTTCCCCAGATCTCCGTGGACGTACTTCACCCACGGTGCGGCCTCTTCCTCGGCAAGGATGGTGACGCCCGGCTTCAGCCGGTTACGCGTGAACGACGTCGTCAGGCCATAGAAATCGGGGATCACCTGCCGGTGGTTCTGCACCAGCATCGTCGGCACCGGATCGATCTTGGCGCTGAAGTTGAACAGCGTGAACGCCCCGAGCGGCTGGCGGCGCGCGCCGCCGTTCACCTGGTGCCCGTCGATGTCCGAAAAGCTCGCGATCAGGGGATTGGGCTCGATGTGCGCGCCGGTAAACGCGAAACTCTTCGACCAGTCGAGCTTGGCGTCGGCGTCGGGGTCGATTGGCGTGCCGTCGGCGAACGTCGCCGCGATGTCGACCTTCTCAGCCGCAAGCGCGAGGTCGATCGTCTCGGTCGCCGTGCACATCGCGAAGAGGAACCCGCCGTTCTCCACGTACGCGCGAATCCCCCGCGCCACCGCTTTTTTGAGATCGGGCACCGTTCCAAACCCGAGCCGGCGCGCCATGTCGGTGTTGCGCTGCACCATCTCGGCGAGCCACGACATCCCGGAGTAAATCAGGAAGAACTTCGAATACTGGCCGGTGAAGTCCTCGTGGTGCAGATGCAACCAGTCGAAGTCCTTCAGCGACCCATTCATCACCTCGGAATCCCAGATCTTGGTGAAGGAGATGCCGGCGTACTGCAGCGCCATGGTCACGGCGTCATCCCACGGCGCGGCGTTCGGGGGCGCGTACACGGCAACCTTGGATGCCTTCTCGAGCGGCACCGCATCCATGTTGCTCGCTTCGATTTCGCCGCGCACCGCCGTCATTGCGCTGTCGACGGGCTCGGTGCGGATGCCGTTCAGCGCCGCATCGCGCCGCAACGCGTCGAGATCCGGAATCAGAAACGATCCACCGCGATAGTTGAGCAGCCATTCGGCTTTGAGACCGGCCTGGATGGCCCGGTAGGTGAGACCGTAGGCCTTGAGATGATCGGTTTGCGCGTCGTCCATCGGGATCAACAGGGACGGTTGGGCGGTTGGGCGGTTAAGCGGTTGGAAACCCGCAACGCGAGCACCAACCGCCAAACCGCCGAACCGCCCAACCGCCTTTACAAAATCTCTCCGTTTCACGATTTCGGAATCGCTCCCTTCGCTCGCTCGAGCACCCTGCGAGCTTCCGGGACGAACGCGCTGTTCGGATAGGTCAGAATCAAATGCTCGAGGTGCGGGATGGCCGCGGCGTTCTCGCCCCGGCGGACGAGCAGGCGCGCCCACTCGAGCTCCGCAGCGGCGGGGGCGGCGCCTTCACCTCCGGCGCGCACGATCTCGTCGAAGAGCGCAGTGGCGGTCGGCTCCTGCTCCCCGCCTTTCTGCGCTGCCACCTGGCCGGCGAGGAGCAGGACTTCGACCTGGCCGCCCTGTTCTGGGAGTCTCGTGGCGGCGCGGCGCAGCGCCGCGATTGCCACGACCGAATCGCCGCGCGCCAGGGTGAGCAGCGCGGCGCCCAGCTCGGGACTCGACTCCCGCTGAATACGCTGCAGCATCGCCATCATCGCCGTCCGTTCGGTCGCGGCCGCGCGGTCGGTCGCGTACGGGCCGGCGAGTCGAAATCCCTCCATCGCCGCTTTCAGATTGCCGCGATACAGCGAGATCCAGCCGCGTTGCGCAACATCCGTGACGCTCGAGTCGCTTCCCAATGCCGCCTCGGCGCGATCCAACTCCCCGCGGGCAACCAGCGCCTTCGATAACGCGAGCCGCAATGCCGCCCGGTCGTCGGCCGTCAGCGTGGTGCGACCGGCCGACAGGCGCTCTGCGGCGACGTCGAGTTGACCGTCGGCGATCAGCACCTGCAGCAGTGCCGCCTCGGCTACCGCGTGAGCCTCGGCGGGGGCCGCCGAATCCGTCGTCAGTCCCTCGAGCACCCGGCGAGCGCCTGCCTTGTCGCCGCCGTCGAGCAGCTCGCGCACCGCCTCGGCGCGGGCCCGCGACGCTTCCTGCCATGGCACTCCCTCCAGCTCCGCCCAGCGCGTCAGCGCCAGTCCGCGGACGCGATGCCCTTCCGGCGTCGTCAGGACGTTCGCGAGATCTGCGAAGCGGCGCAGTGCGTCGGGCGCTTCGCTGTCCCCGCCGCGGGCGCCAAGCGTCGATTCCATCGCGACCCAGGCTGCAGCCGGCTGCCCCCAGGTGAGCAGGACTTCGGCGCCCAGGCGCCGCGCCCGCGCGGATGTCGCTGGGGCCGGCAGCGTCAGCACACGTGCCACGCGATCGTGGAGTGCGACCGGCGCATCCGCGAGCTGGCTCGCGGCGTTGGGACCGACGTCGGGCGAGCGCGTGACCGCACGCCCCCATTCCGCCGCGGCTGCTTCCCAATTCCCCGCGCGCTGCTCGAGCTGAGCCAGCTCGAGCGCGAGCGTGCCGTCACCGCCCAGCGTCCGCCTGCCGATGAGAAACGCGCGTCGCGCTTCATCCCACTGGCGGCGATCAGCGAGAGCCTGTCCCCACTCGCGGTAGGGGGCCTCGCTCTCCGGGGCCGACGCGGCCCAACGGCGCGCGATGGTCTCCAATGAATCGAGCTGATTCAGCGCCGCGTACACGCGCAGCTCGAGACTGCGCAGCGCCGGACTGTCGGGCAGCCGACCGCGCGCATTCTGCACCAGCGGCAGCAGCTCGGGCATCCGGTTCAGGATGAAGAGCGCGCGCTCGAGGCCGAGCAGGGCGGGAATGTTCGTCGGATCGCTGCGCACAGTCGTGAAGTAGACGGACGCGGCATCGGCGTAGCGGCCGGCGCGTTCGAGCTCAAAGCCGGGGCCGAGGGCTTGACCCCGGGCGGCCCGCCCCGGGTCAGCCAACCCCAACAGCACCAACGCGGCGACCGCCGCCGCCCAACTAGTGTTTCGTCTCATTCAGGCGGCGGAAGTACTCGAGCACCAGGCGCCGCTGCTCCGGCGTGAGTCCGCTCAGCTCGTCCCAGGTCGGGTAGCGAACGCGCGGGCCGGTGCCGGTCGCCCCCGGCCGCAGCGCGGCCGGAATGTGGACGCTGTCGGCGGCCGTGGCCGAGCGGCTCGTGCGCTCTTTCTGCTCGTCCGGTTCGTCGCCCGTCAGGCTGCGGCCGGCGTCGAGCAGCTTGCGATACAGCCGCTCCTGTCGCGCGATCGTTCGGGCGTCGAGCCTGCCCGCCTCGAGCTGGCGCGCCAATTCGCGGGCTTCCTGCGCCAGGGCGCCGGCGGCACTGGCGTCGCCGCCCGCCTGCAGGCGTTCGAGCTGCTCGGCGAGCGCGCGCTGGCGCCCGGCGAGCTCGCGCAGCCGCTGCATCATCGCTTCACCGCCCGCGCCCATCATCGGCAGGAGGCCCTGCGCGTCGCCGGTCATCCCCTGCTGCGCTTGCGCCATGCGGGCCAGCTGCTCCAGCGCCTCCTGGAACCCCGATCCCGACTGCGCCCCGGCGACGCGCTGCGCGGTCCGGACCAGCGCGTGCGCGGTCGCGTTGAGCGCGTCGAGCGCCTGCTCGGCGAATGGCGCGGCCACGGCGGCGTTCGGATCGCCCTGCTCGAGCTGCTCGCGTGCCTGCTTCATCTGATTCTGCGCGTAGCCGAGCGCGGCCTCGATCTGCGGCGAGACGAGCGCGTGACGACCGGCCGCGGCTCCGACCTCCTGCTCGATCGCGTGGGTGCCTTCTTCGATGGCCGCCTGGCGTGCCCGTGTCGCCGCGCCCGCCTGCCCATCTCGCAGGGCGTCGGCGACGTCCTGTTGCCGCTGCGCCAGCGCCGCCGTTTCGGCCAGCGCGCGATTCAGCGCGTCCACCGTCTCCTGTCGCCAGGCGGACGTGAGGGAGTCCCGCCGGCGCCGCAGCGCGTCCGGCAGCTGCGCCAGCGAATCCGCAGCCTCCTGTCCGGACGTCCGCGCCTGGCGCGCGTTCCGCTGACTGGCCGCGTCCGCCGCTTCCTGCATGGCCCGCTGCGCGCGCCGCGCGGCCGCCTGCGACCGCTCGAGCGGCAGCGTCTGCCCCGCGCGTTCGACCCCCTTGGCGAGCGAATCTGTCGCCGTGGCGAGATCCCGCTCCGCCGCGGCGGCCGCCGAATCCGGATGCTGCGCGTCCGCTTTCGTCCATTCGGCCTGGCGACGCAGCAAGTCTTCCGCATCCTTGGCCAGGGAGGCGAGCTCGCCCTCGATCGCCGCGCGTTTGAACAGCTC
>QHTW01000269.1 GCA_003220955.1 Gemmatimonadota bacterium
TGGGCGGCCACGAGCACGCTCGATGTCGCGTTGGAGCTCCTGCCCACGGCCCACAAGCCGCTCGCCGCACGCACACGGGTTCGGGTGCATCTCGGCACGGCCGAGGTGCTGGGGCGGGTGGCTCAGGTTCGGGCGGTAGGGCCTGGGGATTCGGGATTGGCCCGGCTCCTCCTCGAGCGTCCGCTAGTGGCACGGGGCGGCGACCGATTCGTTATCAGGAGTTTCTCTCCCGTCACCACGATCGGGGGCGGAGCGGTTCTTGATCCATTCCCCCCCAAACGGCCTCGTGTATCCGAACGCGGGCTCGCGGTTGGCCAGTCGCCAGCCGAACGGCTCGGGCGCTTCGTGGACGAGGCCGGCCCGGCCGCGCTGCGCGTCGGAGACATCGCCGTTCGTCTTGGCATACTCCCCGCTGAGGTCCCAGCCACAATTGCCGGCACTGGAAAAGCTGTCCTCTCCGTCGGCGACTATCTCGTCGCACGCCGCGCGATTGCCGCCGAGGTCGAGCGGCTGGCGAGTGTGGTGGCAGCGCATCACCAGCAGCACCCCCTGGATCCGGGGCTCTCGCTTCAGGCGCTGCGCGCGACCGTCAATGCGCCGGCGCCCGTGCTCGATCTGCTGATCGAGCACGGCGCGAAGAAACAGGCGTGGGAGTTGGCGGAGGGAGGCGCCGCGGTGCGCCGGCTAGGCTGGAGTGCCGCCCTGAAGGCCCGAGCCGGCGACGCGGGAGGGAGGTTGGCGCAGCGGCTGGCCGAGGCCCGGTGGCAAATTCCCACGGTCTCCGAATTGCAGCGTGAGTTCTCCGATCCATCCGTGCCGGCGCTGCTCGCGCACCTGGCGCGCGAAGGCTCGGTGGAGCGTGTGGATCAAGAGCGCTATGCACTGAAACGGGCGTTGGAGGAGTTCCAGCGGGCGGTAGAAGAGACCCTGCGCGAGCTGGGCGCGGCGACACCCGCGCAATTCCGTGACCGGCTCGGGTTAACGCGCAAGTACTTGATACCACTGCTCGAGTGGGCCGACCGCCGGGGGATCACCAGCCGAAAGGGGGATACCAGGATTCTCCGTGCTTGACAGGCTCTGAGCGCGTCCTAGCTTTTTTGGTGCAGCAGTAAACCTTTGCGCCCTGTTCCAACAAGGAGAGCTGTCTAAACGCATCTTTACGTTTGCAGAGGAGTCGGTGAGATGAAGCTGTGTGCCTGGGCATTGGTGTGGGGGGGGCTCGGGCTGCTGGCGGCGGGGGGAGTCGACGGCGTTTTAGGGCAAGCATCGCCCCCACCGCTCGTGGAGCTCAAGCAGAACTATCCGAACCCCTTCAACCCGGCGACCACGATCCCGTTCACGTTGAGCGGTGATCTGTTTGCCAATGGTCATCGGCCGAAGGTGTCGCTGAAGATTTACAATGTGCTCGCCCAACTCGTGGCGGTGCCGATCCTGCAGGGGAGCGGCGAACCGCTGACCGATCTCGAGCTGACGTGCGGCACACCAAGTCCTGGAGCCTGTCCGTTCACCGCGTACTGGAACGGCAAGGTACTGGACACGGACACGGACGCGGCATCGGGCGTGTACATCTACCAACTCGTGGTGGATGGGCGCCGGTTTACGAAAAAGATGATCATTATGAAGTAAGGGCGGCGAGCCTTCGCCGCCCTGCAATTTTGGCACCTTCCCGCGGCACGCCCGTTGCCTTAGGGTCAGGTCATGATCCAGCCAGATAGACTCACCGTAAAGGCCGCCGAGGCTTTGCAGCAGGCTGCGTCCCTCGCGCGCTCGCGCGGGAATCCGGTCGTCAACGACGCGCACCTGTTCTACGCCTTGCTACAGCAGGACGAAGGCATCGTCGTCCCGCTGCTTCAGAAGGCGGGGCTCAACGTCACGCAGCTCCAGGCCGACACGCAGCGCGAAATCGAGCGCTTTCCCAAACAGTCGGGGGGAGCGGATCCCACGCTCTCGCGCGAGCTGTCGCGGGTGCTCGACCGCGCCGACGAGGATGCGAAGGCCCTTGGCGATGCGTACGTCTCGACCGAACACATCCTGCTCGCGTTGGCGGAAGAGAAGGGCACCACCGCGCGCGAGCTGCTCTCGGCCAACGGCGTCACACGCAAAGACCTGCTCGCGGCGCTCGAAGGCGTGCGCGGCGCGCACCGCGTGACGGACCAGGAGCCCGAGAACAAGTACCAGGCGCTGCAGCGCTTCACTCGCGATCTCACCGACATTGCGCGCAAGGGGAAACTCGATCCTGTCATCGGGCGGGACGAAGAGATCCGCCGCGTGATGCAAGTGCTGTCGCGCCGCACCAAGAACAATCCCGTGCTGATCGGTGAGCCCGGTGTAGGCAAGACCGCAATTGTCGAGGGGCTGGCCCAGCGCATTGTGAATGGGGATGTTCCTGACTCGCTAAAGAACAAGCATCTCATTGCTCTGGATATCGGCGCGCTGGTCGCCGGCACCAAGTACCGCGGCGAATTCGAAGAGCGGCTCAAGTCGGTTCTCAAAGAGATTACGGCAACCGAAGGGCGTTACATCGTCTTCATCGACGAGCTGCACACGCTGGTCGGCGCGGGCGGCGCCGAGGGCGCGGTGGACGCGTCCAACATGCTCAAGCCCGCGCTGGCGCGCGGCGAGCTGCACGTCGTGGGCGCGACGACGCTCGATGAGTATCGCAAGCACATCGAGAAGGACGCCGCGCTCGAGCGGCGCTTCCAGCCCGTCTACGTGGGCGAGCCGTCGGTCGAGGACACGATCGCTATCCTGCGTGGGCTGAAGGAAAAGTACGAAGTCCACCACGGCATTCGCATCACCGACAACGCGCTGGTCGCGGCGGCGACGCTACATCGCCGACCGCTTCCTGCCCGACAAGGCCATCGACTTGATCGACGAGGCCGCGGCGCGGCTGCGCATCGCCATCGATTCGTTGCCGCAGGAGATCGACGAGGTCGAGCGCAAGATTACGCAGCTCGAGATCGAGCGGCAGGCGCTTGCGAAGGAAAAGGACAAGGCCTCCAAGGAGCGCAAGGCCAAGATCGAGCAGGAAATTGCCGAGCTGCGCGAGAAGTCGAACGCGATGAAAGCGCAGTGGACCGCGGAGAAGGACGCGATCCAGAAGATCCAGGCGAAGAAGGCGGAGCTCGAACGGCTCCGCGGCGAGGCGGAGCAGGCGACGCGGCGCGGCGATCTGCAGAAGGCGGCCGAGATCAGCTACGGGCGCGTGCCGGCCATCGAGAAGGAGATTCAGGCGCTCGAGAAGCGGCTCGCCGAGATTCAGAAGAAGGGGAAGTACCTGAAGGAAGAGGTCGACTCCGAGGACATCGCCGAGATCGTGTCGAAGTGGACCGGCATTCCGGTCACCAAGATGCTGGAGTCCGAGAAGGAGCGGCTGCTCAAGCTCGAGGACGAGCTGGGGCGGCGCGTGATCGGGCAGCGCGAGGCGCTGGCCGCGGTTGCGAACGCGGTGCGCCGCGCGCGCGCCGGCCTCCAGGATCCGCATCGCCCGACCGGCTCGTTCATCTTCCTCGGCCCCACGGGTGTCGGCAAGACCGAGACGGCCAGGGCCCTCGCCGAATTCCTGTTCGACGACGAGCACGCACTCGTGCGGCTCGACATGTCGGAGTACATGGAGAAGCACGCGGTAGCCCGGATGATCGGTGCGCCGCCTGGATACGTGGGCTACGAAGAAGGTGGCCAGCTGACGGAGGCGATTCGCCGCCGGCCCTATGCGGTTGTGCTGTTCGATGAAATCGAGAAGGCGCATCCCGACGTCTTCAACGTGCTGCTACAGATTCTCGATGACGGCCGGTTGACGGACTCACAAGGCCGCACCGTCGATTTCCGGAACTCGGTGCTCATCATGACGTCGAACGTCGGCTCGCAATATCTGATCGATGCGAACACCGGCGGCGTCGCGTGGGAGCAGGCGGAGACGAAGGTGATGGAGCTGCTCCGGCAGGCGTTCAAGCCGGAGTTTCTCAACCGGGTGGACGACATCATCATCTTCCGGCCGCTGACGCACGAGGACATCGAGAAGATCGTCGACATCCAGATCAAGCGGGTCGAGAAGTTGCTCGCGGACCGCAAGCTCACGATCGAGGTCACGCCGGGCGCAAAGAATCTCCTCGTCGCCGAGGGCTACGATCCCGTGTACGGGGCTCGGCCGCTCAAACGGGCGATTCAGCGGTTTCTGCAGAATCCGCTCGCGGTGGCGGTGCTGGAGGGGCAGTACGCGGAAGGGGATCGGATCCGCGCCGACCGGGCGAAGGATGGCAATTCGCTGACCTTCGAAAAGGCACGGGAGCCCGTGCGTGCTTAAAGGCATGGCTGCGGCGCTAGAGCAGGCGCGTCGTGCCGCTGCCCAAGACGAAGTTCCCATCGGCGCGGTCGTGATGCGTGGGGACGAGATCGTCGCCGAGGCGCACAACGAGACGGTCGCTCGCAACAATCCCACGCTTCATGCCGAGTTCCTTGCGATTGAGCGTGCATTAGAGGCCCTAGGGACCAACCGTCTAACCGACTGCACTCTGTACGTTACACTCGAGCCGTGTGCGCAATGCGCCGGCGCGATCGTGCTGGCGAAAGTGGGGAAGCTGGTGTTTGGGCCGTTCGATGAGAAGGCGGGGATGTGCGGATCGGTGGGCGATTTCGTGCGGCATCCGCGGCTGAATCATCGCGTCGACGTCCGAAGCGGCGTCGAAGCTGAGGCGTGCGCCGAGCTGCTCAAGACTTTCTTTTCAGCAAAGCGTCCAGCGTCTCAGCAGCCTCGCTGAGCTGTTCGTCTGAGACGTAGGGCGCGGGTCCCAACCGCAGGGTGTCGCCCCGGTAGTCCGTCCAGATATTCTGCTTGCGCAGCGCCTTTTGAATCGTCGCGGCTCGCGTGGCAGGGACCGCCAGGAAGCCGCCAATGGCGTCGTTCCTCGTTTTTCCCGACAGAATCTCGAGCTGATGCTGGCTGAACTCTCGCAGCCTCTGCGAGGTCAGTTTCTGCTCTTCAAAAAACTTGAATACGGCTGCCGCCCGATAATGACTGGTAAAGTCATAGGTCGCGCCGGCAAATCGCGCGGGGCCAGGACCGTATGTAACCGAGCCGCTCCTGAGCGCGCGACTCAAATCGGTGAACTCACTAAACCATCCCGTTACCACCGGCCGGAGGTCGCAGTGCTCCGGGAATCGCAGAAACGCATTGCCTGGCCCCAGCTGGCAGTACTTGTAACCGCCCCCGACCACGTACGCGCGCTGCAGCCCTTGCTCGGA
>QHTW01000270.1:0-504 GCA_003220955.1 Gemmatimonadota bacterium
CGTCCAGCTTGGCGACGTCGAAATCCTCCCGCTGGAACACCTCTTCGGTCAGGCGAGTCTCGAAGAACTGCCCGCGCGATAGTCCGGTGACGATGTAGCGGATGCCTTTCTGCTGAGCGAGGTTGGTGGCCAGGGTGTAGATGGTCTTGAAGCAGCCATTGCAGACGTTCGCGAAGCGCTTGAGGCTGTCGACGAAGATCTCGTTCATGTGCGGCGTACCACCCATAATCAGGTCCACGCCCAGCGAGTCCACGACCCGGCGGATGTTGGCCTTCGCCTCGTCCGAGATGAAGCCATTATCCAACGTGAAGACCAGCGGCTTCAGTCCGAGGTCGCAGAGCTGATACAACATGTACGTGCTGTCCTTGCCGCCGCTTAACAACACCAGACAGTCGTACTCCCCTCCCCCGGTTCGTGTCGCCTTCATCTGCGCAACGAGTGCTTTAAGCTCATCGGGCGACTTGAAATACGCCTGCGCCTTAGCGACGTAGGTGTCCAGGCCGC
>QHTW01000270.1:523-3824 GCA_003220955.1 Gemmatimonadota bacterium
GTAACTCGTCCCCGGTACGTTGGACGCGAGACCGCACCGCGTGCAGTAGGTCGACCGTTACGCCCGCATGCCGAGGGGATTGACGGTATCAACCACGCACTCGCGAACGTCGTGGTGCTCCAGGAGGCGCGCCTCGATCTCGCCCAGCTCGATCCGCGCGCCGGCGACCTTCACCTGGTGATCCGCGCGGCCAAGGAATTCCATCCGGCCATCGATGCCCCAGCGCGCGAGGTCGCCGCTCTTGTACAAGCGGAGCGGCGCCGCCGGGTCCTTCTGTCTCGGATCACCCGCGGTCAGGAATTTCTGCGCGGTGAGGTCCGGACGATTGAGGTAGCCCCGCGCCAGTCCATCTCCCGCGAGGTACATCTCACCGATGACGCCGCTGGGCACGGGACGAAGCTGCTCGTCGAGGATGTAGATGCCGGTATTGGCAGCGGGAGTTCCGATCGGCACCGAGAGGGCGAGATCCTTTTCCACGTCGTAGCGGTGAATCATGCAACCGACCGTGGCCTCGGTCGGACCATATTCGTTGTAGATATCGACGGGGCGGCCGAAGTTATCGGTGATCTCGCGCGCCAGCGCAGTTTTGAAATCCTCGCCGCCTACGATGAGCTTGCGAATCCTGGTGGCGCCGAGATTCATGTCTTTGATCATCGCGAGATGCGCGGGCGTGAGCTTTACGATATCGACCGCACCGCTCTCGATGACCACGATACGACCACCCGAAATGAGCGGGGTGAAGATCGATGTCACCGTGAGATCGAACGCCAGCGAGGAGAACAGCGGCCAGGCCAGGCGTTCGCCGCGGCTGTACCGCTCCTTGGCCCACCAGATGTAATTCACCAGGCTGCGGTGCTCGATCATCACACCCTTGGGTGTGCCGGTGGAGCCCGACGTGTAAATGACGTAGGCGAGACTGTCGGGGGCGGTAGGCCGCCCGGGATTCACCACCGGTAATCCCGTGATCGGCGCGAGGTCGGCGTCCAACGTCATGACGCGCGCGGCGCTCCGCGGAACGCTGCTTTCCAAATGCGATTGCGTCACCAAGACAGGCAGCGCGCCGGCGCGTGCGGCGGCGATATCCCGCAGCATGAAGGCGAGGCGTTCCTTCGGAGACGCCGGATCGACGGGCACGTACGCGGCGCCGGTCTTGAGCACGCCGAGGATGGCGCACACCACGTCGATCGAGTGGTCCATATACAGCGCCACGAGCTGGTCCGGGCCAACGCCGCGTGCGCCGAGATGCGCTGCCACCTGGTTCGCGCGGTCCTTGAGCTCGCGATACGTCAACGATTGATCGGCGTAGTGGATGGCGTCGTCGTCTGGCGTGCAGGCGACCTGGGCTTCAAAGAGCTCCACGACGGTCTTGTCGGCCGGGTATGGCGAGGCCGTGTCGTTGTACGCGCGGAGGTCTTGATTCATAGCGACGACGCGATCATCTCCTTCAGGATCTCGTTGGTGCCGGCGTAGATCCGGTGCACACGGCTGTCGGTCCACATGCGGGCGATCGGATACTCCGCCAAGTAGCCATAACCGCCGTGCAGCTGCAGGCATTCATCGACGACGCGGCACTCGGCGTCGGTCAACCAATATTTGGCCATGGCGGTGCTGAAGGCGTCGAGCTCGCCGGCGACGAAGCGCTCGACGCAGTCGTCGAGGAAGACGCGGGCGATGTACGCTTCAGTCTTGCACTCGGCCAACTTGAAGCGCGTATTCTGAAAGTCGATCAGCGGCTTGCCGAACGCCTTGCGCTCTTTCACGTACTTGGTGGTGACCGCCACGGCTCGCTCTGCCGTTGCGACGGCGGCCACGCCGATCGCCAGGCGCTCATAGCTCATCTTGTCCATGATCTGGAGGGACCCCTTGCCTTCGGCAGGACCGAGCAGGTTCGCGGCCGGCACCCGCACGTTGTCAAAGAACAGCTCGCAGGTGTCCTGCGCATGCATGCCGATCTTCTCGAGCGGACGGCCGACGCGGTAACCGGGAAGATCTCTTGTTTCAACCATGATGAGTGAAATGGCCTTCGGTCCCGTCGCTTTCGGATCGGTTTTCACCGCGAGGCAGACGAGGCCTGCGTGCCAGCCGTTCGTGATGAACGTCTTCGAGCCATTGATGACGTATTGGTCAGCGTCGCGGCGGGCAGTCGTTGCGATGGCCTGCAGGTCCGAGCCCGCGGCGGGTTCGCTCATCGCAATGGCGCCAACCAGGCCACCGCGCGCCATGCGGGGGAGCCACTCGCGTTTCTGCGCTTCGCTGCCGTACGCGAGGATGTAATGCGCAACATTGTCATGAATGAAGGAATGAAGGGGCACGCCTTCGCGCGCGAGCTCCTCCACGACGACGGTTTCGTGGACGAACGTGCCTCCTCCGCCACCATATTCCGTTGGGACATCGCTGAGCAGCATCCCCACCGAGCCGGCTTTGGTCCACGCGTCAGGGTCCGGGAATCGCTGCTCGCGCCAGCGGTCCTGGTGAGGGACGAATTCGGTGCGTACGAACGCGCGGATGGTCGAGCGGAACGCCCGCAGCGCGTCACCCGTCCGGGGGGGTTGGGAGAGAGAGATCATGCCTGGCTGGCGATCGCCACTACGTAGCCCGCAGCTGGACACAAACTGTCCAGCCGCCAGCCGGAGTCGTCCCCGGGTGTGTCCTCGACGCGCAGGACCTTCGCCGGATCCCCCGGAGCGAGCGTCACGTCGAAGCGATCGAGCGGCATCGAGAGGCCATCGCCGAGCGCCTTGACGAAGGCTTCCTTGCGGGTCCAGCAGTTGAAGAATCCCAGCGGCCTGTCGCGTGGCTTGAGGCTGCGATACGTCACGTTCTCGAGGCGCGAGAAATAGCGTGCGGCGATGTTGTCGGCGTCGCTGATTTCCCGGACGGCTTCGACGTCAATGCCGATTGCGTGTCCGCATGAAAACGCGTACGCCGCAACATCATCGCAATGCGATAGGTTGAAGTGCAGGTCCGAGTCCGCGAACCGCCGGGAGAGTACCGGCTTGCCGTACACGCCGTACTCGAACTCGACCGCCTCCGCTCGCACACCCAGCCGCGCCGCGAGCAGCTGGCGCAGGTGTGCTCGCGCGACGATGAATCGGGTGGCGTCGCGATCGAAGGCAAACCGCCGCGCCCGGTGGCGCTCGGCATCCGAGAGCAGCGCCGCCGACGCACGAACGGCTTCGGGCGCGGCGGCCAAGCGCGTCACCACGACCTCGATGGGCGCGTCGGTCATTTCCACGTCTGTGCCCTTCCCCTGGGTGTGGTGCCGACGCTCGTGTGCATGGTTGGTGCCAAGCACTGCGTG
>QHTW01000022.1 GCA_003220955.1 Gemmatimonadota bacterium
CGAGATCCGGGCGGAGAAAGCGCACCTGCGCGATCCGTCTGA
The DNA here is from genome assembly GCA_003220955.1 of Gemmatimonadota bacterium. Classification (GTDB taxonomy): domain Bacteria; phylum Gemmatimonadota; class Gemmatimonadetes; order Gemmatimonadales; family GWC2-71-9; genus 20CM-2-65-7. Next base: position 43 of record QHTW01000022.1, read on the forward strand.
GGCTGGAGGTGCCGACGCGCGTACCGGCTGGCAACTCGGACAGGGATCGTCCATTGACCAACGCCTCGCGCGGATCGTGCCGCGTCGGAATCGCGCCGAGCGCTAACCCGGGAGGCAGCGCCGTGGGGAGATCCTTGAGTGAGTGCACCGCGACGTCAATGCGGCCGTCGAGCAGCGCGTCTTCGATGTCTTTGGTGAAGAAGCCCTTTCCTTCGAGCTCGTGGAGCGGCCGATCAACTTCGGCGTCGCCGCGCGTCTGGATCACGACGATCTCCGCGCGGGCACCGTGTGCGGCGATCCGGTCTCGCACCCAGTCCGCCTGCCAGCGCGCGAGCTGGCTGCCACGCGTCCCGATCTTCATCCGAACCGCCGCGCGAGCGACTCGACCAGGCCGGGAACGGTATGCGGCTCGGCTTCAATGATCTCGCGCAGACCAAGCTCCCGCGCGGTGTCGGCCGTGATCGGACCGATCGTGGCCGCGACGAACCGCCCCGACGTCGCGGCGGGACGACCCACCAGGTCCACGAAGTTGCGGACGGTGGACGACGACGTGAACGTCACGGCGTCGATGCGGCCGCGGCTGATGTCGTTTGCCAGCCCGCTGAGGTCGTCCTGGACCGGCAAGGTCCGGTACACCGCGATGCTCTCGACCGTCGCGCCATGCGCTGTAAGGCTGGCGGCGAGGACGTCGCGCGCATCCTCGGCGGTGGGGATGAGCACGCGCGCGCCCGTGAGTGTCCCGCTGCGTTGGATGAGGGCCTCCGCCAGCGCTTCCGCGACGAACTCGCTGGGAACGAGGGCTGGGACGACGCCCCGAAGGGTGAGCGCATCGGCGGTCGCCGTTCCGATGGCGGCGACGGACGTTGGCGCAAACACGCGTGGCGTGAGTCCCCACGCGATGAGACGATCGAACACGATCTGCACGGCGTTCTGGCTGGTGAAGACGACCCAGCGGTAGGCGGAGAGCCCGGTGAGCGCGGCGCGCAGCGCCCCAAGATTCTCGAGCGGTTGGATGCGAATGACGGGAGCGAGCACCGCCACGGCGCCCCGGTTTTCGAGCGCTCGTACCAGATCGCCCGCCTGTTCGCGCGCGCGGGTGACCACGATGCGGCGCCCCTGCAAGGTTGCTGCCATGCGCCGTTGCAATCTCACCGTGGCTCTCCCCATTATCAAGCAATGATCCGCTCCCTCCGCGCGGCACTCGGCCGCTTTTGCCTGCGCCGCGCCGCGGCCTCACAACGCGACGCTCCGCGCCGCGCGCTCGCGTGGCTGAAGCTCGGCGCCAGGTTCGCACCGGGGTTCGCCGATACGTACCCCGCGCTGGTACACCTGTCGCGCGCGCTCGATGACCGCTGGGGCGCGGTCGAAGCGGCGCGAACGGCCACGGTCCGCTTCCCTGACCATGCCGACGCCTGGATGCTGCTCGGTGAAGCCCTGCAGATGGTGTTCCGGCAGGATGAGGCGCTGGGCGCGTTCGAGCAGGCGTTAGCGCTCGAGGAGCGCGCCGATGCCGCAATGGCGGCCGGCACGCTGTATCAACGCCGGGGGCACTTTGCGGAGGCCGCCGCTCGCTTTGCGCGCGCCTACGCGGCGGGGGGGGGCGCAACCGCGCTGTGGCACAACGCGCAAGCGCTCTACGATGCCGGCGATCATGGAGCGGCGGACGAAGCGCTGAATCTGTGGGCGACGCAGGTGCCCGACGGGCACAGCCGCTTGCCCGAAGCGCGGGCGGAGTTACGCGCGAAGGCTGCGGCGCGCGCGCAGGTACAGTGACACCGCGTAGCCGATGAGGATTCCGGCCGCCACGATGTAGGCGGCGACCATGTAGCCGCCGTTCTGCGGGACCTGCTCAAGCATGTCCCACCTCCCCCACCGCTTCCAGCTGCTCGCGCAGATAGCTCAGCGCATAGCGCTGCACCACGAAGCCCACGTAGAGCAGCGTGAACACACCCAACGAGAAGAGCCACGTCGACAGCATGCTCCACGGCAACGACGGCGCCCCGGGTTTCAGCACGATCGGCATCGGATGCAGGGTGGGAAACATGTACACGCTCAGATGAATGAACGGGACCTCAACCATGCCGCAAATGCCGAGGACCGCGGCGAAGCGCGCCCGCGCGGCGGGGTCCATCACCGCACCCCGCAGCAGCAGATAGCCGACATACAGCAGAAAGAGAAAGAGCGTGAACGTCAGGCGGGCGTCCCACGTCCACCAGGTGCCCCAGATCGGCTTCCCCCAGATCGGACCGGTCGTGAGGACGATCGCGCAGAAGACCGTGCCTACTTCCGCCGAGGCCGCGGCGAACCGGTCTCGGCCCAGATCGCCGCGGGCACGTGGAGGTAGAAAATCTTCTGCGCGAGACCTTGCGACTGCTCGGCCGGCGCGTACGCGAGCGCTCGGACGTAGACGCCGGCGAGCAACACCAGGCCGACCACGGTGATCCACCGTCCCGCGCGCAGCATTCTCATTCGTTCACCGTCGCGGGAAACAGGAGCAAGGCCAGGGCAACGAAGACGATGTCATAAACGGCCAGCATGTTAAGCCAGCCCACGATCTCGCTCAAGGGACGGCCCGCCAGCAACCGGCCGGTCGCCAGCACGGCCCAGCTCAGCGGCGGGATCATGAAGGGCAACAGCAGGACCGGCAGCAACAACTCCGCGAAGCGAGTACGCACCGTCATGGCGCTGAAGAGCGTCCCTACCGCGACGAATCCCACGGTCGCCAATGCGATCAATGCAGCCAGAGGACCCAGGTACGGCAGCACGCGCACGTTGAAGAAGAGCGCCAGCAACGGGACGCCGATCAGCTCGATCGTCGCAACGAAGACGAGATTCGCGACCAGCTTGCCGAGGTAGATGCTGCTCCGGTCGATCGGTGCGAGCAGCAGTCCATCGAGGGCCTGGTTCTCGAGCTCGAGCTGAAAAGCGCGATTCAAGGCGAGGATCGCCGCAAAGGTGAAGGTTACCCATAGGATGCTGGGCGCGAGGTCGACGTTGGAAACGGCCGTGGGATCGCGTCCAAAATTGAACACGACGAGCACCAGGACCACGAACACGGCCACCGAGAGGATCGCGGTGCGCGACCGAAACTCGACCAACAGGTCTTTTGCCGCGACGGACCAGGAGTGACGCAGGAGATCAGGCAATGGCATTGCGGTACTCCTCGCCCACCTGCTGAGGACCGCGGCCTGCACGCGGCGCGAAATGCACGAACCGTCCGGCGCGCATGAACGCGACATGCGTCGCGAGGCCCGTGCCCTCTTCCACGTTATGGGTGACCAGCACGGTCGCGCGACCCCCCGCACCATGCTGCGCCAGCAGCCGGCTCAGCGCCTCGGCGGCCACGCGATCGAGTCCGGTGAACGGCTCGTCGAGCAGCAGCACGGTGGGGTCGTGCAGCAGCGCGCGCGCGATCGCGACGCGCTGCACCAGCCCGCGCGACAGCGCGCGCACCGGACGGTCCGCGTGCTCCTCGAGCCCCAAGCGGGAGAGAAGCTCCGCGGGGACCGATACGCCGTACAATGACGCCCAAAAACGGAGATTCTCGCGCACGGTGAGCTGCGCGTAGAGCTGCGGCTGATGCCCGATCCAGCCGATGGCGCGCCTCCCGCCATCCACCTGCGCCCGCCCGCACTGCGGTTGGATCAGGCCGGCGAGGACCTTGAGCAGGGTGGTCTTGCCCGCGCCGTTCGGACCAAAGATGGCAAGCGTCTGACCGGGCTGTACGGTGAAGGAAATGTCGTCGAGGGCCCTGACCGCGCCGAAACTGTGCTTCAGGCCCTCAGCCCGCAGCATCGATCGCGGCGGCGAGCTCGCTCAATTCGTACGGTTTGACGAGGTATCGGCTGTGGCCCAGGTCGAGCACGTTCATCAGCGGCTCCATGCTCACGTAGGCGGTCGTCACGACGACCGGCAGGGTAGGCCGCGTCTCGCGAATGCGCTGCAGCAGCTCGATGCCGTCGGTGTCCGGCAACCGCATGTCGAGCACGAGGACGTCGGGGTCGAAGCTGCTGAGCTGACGCATGGCCTCCGCGCCGTTCGGCGCGTAGGCCATCGTGTACTTGCCTTCAAAGAACCGCTCATAGGAGTATTGCAGTGCGGCTTCGTCTTCGACGAAGAGAACTTTGCGCGGCGGCGGCGCCATCCGAGCCAATCTACCTCAGGAAACGCCAGTCTCCAATTCGAAGAGGTCGTCCAACTTCGTGAGCACGAGAAGAAAACGCAGCTCCTCGTTCGCACCACGCAGGCACACCGTCTGGCGGCGCTCGGCGGCCTTGCGCTGGATCAGCATCAAGGCGCCAAGACCGGCGCTGTCGACCGAGCGCGTCCCGGACAGATCGATTACCAGGCGGCCGGCCCCCTCCGCAAGCAGGTCCAGCACCTCCCCGGCGGCGCGGCGAAACCCGGTGCGGGACTCGAGATCGAGCCGCTCCGGAGCCGCGATCGTCTTCTCCATCGGGCGCGTTGACATCAGTGTGTGCTCCACGGGCAATGGTGACATAATTCCTCCCGTGGTCGTGTATGCCACTCCAATGCCATCCTACCTAAGCCGCGCTGCATCAAGCGGTTGTCCAAAACGGGTGAGCCCGCTCACGCACCACGCCTGCCGCATACCGAACGGCGCGGTGCAACTTGCTAGAGTCCTCCTCTTCCTTAATATCCCGAACCATGACGACTGACCGGATCGAAACGCTGCTCGACGAGCAGCGGCGCTTTCCCCCTCCCGATTCCTTCACGGCGCAGGCCCATGTGCGGGACACCACGCCGCACGAGCGGGCGCGGCGAGATCCGGAAGGTTACTGGGCGGACTGGGCGAAGCAACTGGAATGGAGCCGTCCCTGGGACCGCGTGCTGGAATGGAAGCCGCCCCACGCCAAATGGTTCCTCGGCGGCAAGCTCAACGCCTCCGTGAATTGTCTCGACCGGCACGTGCGCGCGGGCCGCAGCGGCCGCGTCGCCCTCATCTGGGAGGGTGAGCCTCCCGGCGAGGTGCGGCGCATCACCTACGGCGAGCTGCACGCCGAGGTCAACAAGTTCGCGAACGTGCTGAAAAGCCTGGGCATCGGGCGAGGGGATCGGGTCGCGATTTATCTGCCCATGGTTCCCGAGGTCGCGGTGGCCATGCTCGCGTGTGCCCGCATCGGCGCGGTGCATACCGTCGTGTTCGGCGGTTTCTCCGCCGAGTCGCTGCGCGACCGGATCAACGACGCCGGCGCGAAAGTCCTCATCACGGCGGACGGCGGCTATCGCCGCGGGGCGATCGTGCCCCTGAAGTCGAACGCGGATGACGCACTCGCTGATACACCGAGCATCGCGCACGTCGTCGTGCTGCGCCGCACGGGTCAGACGGTGTCGTTCAAGACCGGCCGCGACCTGTGGTGGTCGGAGCTGATGGCGGGCGCGTCGAAGGACTGTTCCCCCGAAGCGATGGACGCCGAGGATCCGCTCTTCATCCTCTACACGTCGGGCACGACGGGGAAGCCGAAAGGCATCCTGCATACGACCGGCGGCTACCTGACGCACGTGTACGCGACGACCAAGTGGGTGTTCGATCTCAAGGACTCGGATGTGTTCTGGTGCACGGCGGATGTCGGCTGGGTGACCGGGCACTCCTACGTCGTCTACGGCCCGTTGGCGCTCGGCGTTACGGAGGTGATGTACGAGGGCGCGCCCGATCATCCCGGCAAAGACCGGTTCTGGGCGATCTGCGCGAAGCACGGTGTCACCGTCTTCTACACGGCGCCGACGGCGATCCGCGCGTTCATGAAGTGGGGCGACGAGCTGCCGGCACGGCACGATCTCTCCAAGCTACGGCTCCTCGGCTCCGTTGGAGAGCCGATCAATCCGGAAGCATGGATGTGGTATCAGCAGCACATCGGCGGCGGCCGCTGTCCCATCGTCGACACGTGGTGGCAAACGGAGACCGGCGGCATCATGATCACGCCGCTGCCCGGCGTCACCGCGACGAAGCCGGGATCGGCCACCGTGCCCTTCCCCGGAGTCGAAGCGGTGCTCCTCGACGGCGAGGGGAAAGAAGTGAAAGTCGGCGGCGGCTATCTCGCCATCCCGAAGCCGTGGCCCGGGATGCTGCGCACGATCTGGGGCGACGACGAACGCTACCGCCAGGTGTACTGGAGCAAGTGGAAGAACATCTATTTCGCTGGTGACGGCGCGAAGCGCGATGCGGACGGCTACTTCTGGCTGCTCGGACGCGTGGATGACGTGCTCAACGTCGCCGGCCACCGCATCGGCACGATGGAAGTCGAGAGCGCGCTGGTGGACCACTCGGCAGTGGCCGAGGCCGCGGTCGTCGGTCGCGCGCACGACCTGAAGGGCCAGGCACTCGCCGCGTTCGTCACCTTAAAGGAGGGACGGCAGGGGACCGACGCGCTCCGCGAAGAGCTGAAGAATCACGTCTCAAAGAAAATCGGCGCGCTCGCCAAGCCGGACGACATTCTCTTCTCGGCGGATCTCCCGAAGACGCGCAGCGGAAAAATCATGCGACGCCTGCTCAAGGACATCGCCGAAGGGCGCGCCCTGGGTGATACGACTACGCTGGCAGATCCCGCGGTGGTGGCGAAACTGCGCGATCAGTATGAATCGCAGGAGACCTGAGCGAGAGGATCGACACGATCCACATCGACGTAATGATCACGGCGCTGCCGACACACCACCGGCAGATTGCGTGAATGACGAAGAGCTCAAGGTAGGTGAGGTACGCGGTAAAGACCACGCCCGCCGTCGCGAGCACACCGAGCATCACGTTCCACTTGCGTTCGACCAGCGCCGCGGGCCTGAGGGAGACGAGCGCAACAATCAGCACCGCGAGATATCCTACCACGCCGTACAACGCGACTGGAAATCCCAGAAACACAGCCCATTGGCTCGTCTGCACCGTCTCGCACCCACCCGAGGCTCCGCATTTGATCGGGCCACCAAAACCGAGGGCGTGCAGCCAGAGATACAGCGCGACAAACAGGCCGACGAGCGCGAGCAACGCGATCGCCTGGCGGGAGCGCATCAATGTCGCGGCTTCGGCGTCGGCGCGTGGGCGATGATACTGTCGGCGATCGCTTTGAAATCGTCAGAACCCGGCAGCCGGCGGAACGCGAGCTTCTTGCCGTTCGCGAAAAACGTCGGCGTGCCGTCGACGCGTAACGAATCGCCTTCTTGGCGGCTGTATTCGATGCGCTGCGCGTAGCGGCCGGCCTGCATGCATACGTCGTATGCGTTGAGGTCGACGCCGGCGGCCTGCGCGAGGCTGCGGAACAGGCTTGACGGATCCTTGCCCGTCTGCGCCCACTGATGGTGCGCGAACAGCTGGTCCTGCATCTCGAAGTATCGCCCCTGCGCACCAGCGCATTGTGCCGCGTGCGCGGCGAAGCGCGAATACTTGTGAATCGGAAGCGGATAGTCGCGGAATTTCCACCGCACTCGGCCCGTGTTGATCAACTGCTCCTTGATCGTCGGCATCTGGATGGTCGCGAATGTCGCGCACACCGGACACTCGAAATCCAGATACTCGGTGACCTCGACCGGCGCACTTCCCTGACCCAGCGAGTACCCGCGAAAGCCGTCGTCTCTGACGGTGGGTGGCGGGCCGGCCGCGGCCGGGGGCGCGCCGCCGCCCGCACGCAACAGCGTGAACACGGTGATTCCCAGCACGACGGCGAGCACGGTCAACACCACATAGAATCGATTCATGCCTCGCGGTTTCCTCGCCAGGGCTCGTCATCATCCGGATCATCGAGTGAGAGCTCGCCACCCAGCGCCTCGTCGACGATGCGACGGCTCTCGGCCACGTCCGGCGTATCGTAGGTACTGCGCACCTCGTAGTGAAACAGCTCACTGCGGGCGTTGCCCAGCAGTTTTTGCAGCTCCGGCGCCGCATCGAGCAACCGGCCCGCCCGGTCCAGCTCTTGTATGCGCGCGGCTAAAGCCCGGAGCAGCGCCACGAGACGTTGCGCTCGCTCGGGCCCGTAAATTTCTTCGCTCATCGCTACCTCCCGGCACACGGGAACCCGTGTCCCTGCCGTGGCATTATACAACACAACCAATTATCTTGCGGCGCCGTTTTTACGAGCTCCCAACCCGAAAGGAAAGTTCCTGCATGGCCAAAAAGCGTGGTGAGCCCCGGAAGTACGCGATTCCCACCAGCTTCGAGCAGGCGCGCGACGAGTTGTTCTCGCACATTCTCCGGTGCGGCGTATTGGAGGCCGGGCCCGAGCATCAAAAGGAATGGTTCGACGACACCTTGCTGTATCTTGCGGATCGCTTCGCCGACCTCACCGAGACGGAATTGAACGAGCTGCGCGTCCTAGGCGAGCGCTACTGCCGCCCCGTCGTGCCGCGCAACACTCCCGTCGGTGTAAACGCCTGACGGCAACCGTTTCGGAAGGAGGGCGCCCGCTCAATGGGCGCCCTTTTTTTCGCTACCTGTCGCGCCACCAGCTGGGGAACCAGCGCAGCCGCCATCCCGCTGCTACCCGCACCCCGCCCGCAAAGCCGAGCTCGGCATACCAGGCCTCTCTTCGTCCCGGCGCGCCTTCAAAACCCAGCAATACCGCCAAGAATCCCTGACCCGGAGTACTGCGACGGGCGCTGAACGCCGCTCCCATACCGGCATACAGTCCCGGACCGGACCGAGCCGCGGAATTCACCAGCAGCTGCACCGTCAGCTGTGCCCGCAGCGCCGCGCGCTCCGCCACCGTACCGCCGGCGAGCGCGAGCGCGACGCGCGTGTCGGCCGCTGGACGATGGGCGAGCGCGAGCTCCGCGCCGGCGAACGAGCGATTGGTTACGGCCGCCGCGGCGCCCAGACTCAGTTCGGTGGCCGTCAGTTGCTGCGCGTGTGCGAGCGGGGCCACGAACGACGCGAGAACCAAGAGGGAGACGGGAAGCGCGATCCTACGCAATGGCGACGTCGTAACGGATCGCGATGTCGGGCGCGAGCGACGCGACGACCGAGCAGTACTTCTCCAGCGAGAGGTCGACGGCGCGCCGCACCTTCGTTTCATCGGCGCCTTCCCCGCGCACACTGAAGTGAAACGCAATCGCGGTGTAGCGGCGCGGCTCCTCGTCACGGCGCGTCCCGCGCACCAAAATTTCCAGGCTCTCGAGCTTGACGCGCTGCTTCTGCAGAATGATGACGACATCCGACGCCGTGCAGGTCGCGGCGGCGAGCAACAGCATCTCGGCCGGCGATGTCGCGGCCGCCGAATCGCCGTCCACCAGAATCGGAGGGCGTCCGGTCCCGCTGCCTTCGAACTGAAGCTGCTTGAGCCATCGTGTCGCCACTTCGGCGGTTTTCGCCATGTCAGTTGCCGCGCCGTGTCGTGAGACCGATGTACAGCCGGTGCCGGCGCATCCTGTCCATCCCGTGATACTCGATGAGCCAGTTGAACGTGGAGCGATACCGCAGCTCGAATCCGAAGACCGTGTTGAGCCACAGCCCCGGACATCCCGGATCTGACGCGCAGCCGTCGCGACCCGCTATGCCTATGCCTCCGCCGATGTACGGGGTGGCCACCGTTTCGTCGGCGGTGAAGCGCCAGAGCACCTCGAAATTGCCGACGTACGTGTTGGGTCCGTTGAACAGACCGACCTCCGCCGAGGGCCGCAGCCGCAGACGATTGGAGAAGAGATCGCCGATGTCCAGCGTGCTTCCCAGCACCAGCTGCGCGGATCGTCTGAAATCGACGCCGCCGCGCACGCCGAATCCGAGCAGCCCGAGGCGGGTTCCGCCATGCTTGGCGTTCTTGGGCGGCACGAATTGTTGGGCTGCACCGTCGGCGACCACCATCGCGCCGAGGGCGAGGGCCAACGCGACGATGCGCATTCCGGGCACCGACCTCCTCTTCCGGCTGGGACAGTTCATGGGACGGCCTGCGCGCTGTCCTTGCGGCGAGCCCCCCCGCCAGCCCCGCCCGCCGCCGCGGTGCGGCCGTAGTCCCAAAGAGCGTAGACGGCAATCGCGGCGGTGGCCCATGCGAGATGTCGAGTGTAGGTCCAATCGGCGATCGCCGCCACCAGCGTGAGCAGCTGCGCGATCGTCACCGCCTTCCCCCCCGCGCGCGCCGGCACCGCCACCGGACGACGCAGCAGCCAGGTCGCGAGAAATCCGAGCACGGCCAGAATGTCCCGCAGCAGGACGCCCAGCACCTCATACCAAGCGAGTAACCCGCGGCGGGCGATCGTCACGAACGCAACGACCATGAAGAACTTGTCCGCGATGGGGTCGAATACCGCGCCGGCACGTGACGAGCCATGCCGCCGGGCGAGCAAGCCGTCACCCACGTCGCTCGCCGCGGCGGCCGCGACGATCGCGAGCTGCCACAGGGGCGAGCGCACCACCGGAAATAGGACGGCGAGCGGAAAACGCAGCGCCGTCAGAGCGTCGGCTACCGCAAAACGCGGTTTCACCCTACCTTAGCCTCCGTGGACGTCAAGCTGCTCAAACAAGCCGCCATCTTTCAGGATCTCGACGACGGGGAGCTGGCCCGCGTCGCGGAAGTGTGTCGCGAACAGAAGTTCACCGTCGGCCAGTACGTGTTCAAGGAAGGCGAGCCGGGCAACCGCCTATTCCTGATTTCGGACGGCGAAGTCCGGATCTCGCGAACGATCCCCGGCTCGGGTGAAGAAGCACTCGCGGTCCTCAAGCCGGGTGCTTGCTTCGGCGAAATGTCGATTTTCGATCGCTCGGAGCGCTCGACCGACGCGATCGCGAACAACGCCTGTACCCTGATCACGATTTCCAGGTCCGATTTCGAACTGCTGCTCGACTTCAATCGCGACGTCGCCTACAAGGTGCTGTGGTCCGTCGTGCGGCTTCTGTCCGCACGGCTGCGCGTGACGAACGACAATCTGCGGTCGTTCCTCGCGATGTCCATGTTCTAACGGAGACCTGGTGAACGCTTTGGCGCCGTATGCCGCATTCTTTATGCGGCTGGCAGTTGGTGGTGTGTTCCTGAGCCGCGGCTTGGATCGGGTCCAAGGCGGCATCCCCTACTTCTCAGTGGGAACGCTCCTGATCCTTGTCGTGATCGCGATCGAGACGGTCGGGGCGGGGTGTGTGCTGCTCGGCATGTGGACCCGCTTCTGGGCCACGGCGATGGCCGCGTACATGGCGGTGACGATCATCGCGACCAAGCTGCCGCATCACGCCAACATCGAGCTCGAGGCCCTGCTGCTCGCGGGCGCCGTCACCCTGATGGCGCTGGGCGACGGGCCGTTGTCCATCGGCATCCGCTTCAAGAAAACGATCTAATGCAGGATTCTTAGAACCCCCGCGTCGGCGCCGGCCCGCAGGAAGCTCTCGGGATCCGTCGCCGGGATCGCCACGCCCGTCTGCTTGCGCCAGCGCTTCGCGCTGGCCTCCATATACTCCTCGAGCGAGCCGCCGGCCCATTCGACCGCGTCGTCTTTCATCTGGCGGACGATGTCTTCCCAGGTGCCCACATAGGTCGAGCCGGATACCGTGCTGACGCGATGCAGTTCGCCGCTCCCCCCCTTGGCGCCCCCCTCGCCGCCTTTGTACTTCATCCCCTGCAGCTCGGTGAGCAGCGTGCCGAATAGCTCCAGCTGGCGCGGATCGCGGATTTGGCCGTCCGGCGTCATCGCTTCGATCTCCGAGAGCAGGAGGTCTTCCGGGGCGGCATCGCCGGCGAGCTCATTCAAGCGTTCGTTCCACGGCACGAGCTCCGGATCGTCGTCGGGCAGGCG
>QHTW01000271.1:0-456 GCA_003220955.1 Gemmatimonadota bacterium
ATCTGGACGCTGGCGACATAGTTGCGATTCCAGATCGGTTCCAGGAAGGAATTGGCAAAGCGGAAGTAGAGGATGTTCATGATCGCCTCCTTCCCCAGGAAATGATCGATCCGGAAGATCGCGTCCTCGGGGAACACCGCCCGCGCGACAGCGTTGAGTTCGCGCGCGGAGGCCAGATCGCGGCCGAACGGCTTTTCGACGATGACCCGCGCGTGGTCTGCCAGACCGGCAGCGCCGATCCCTTGAATGACGGTCGCAAATAGCGCGGGAGGGATCGCGAGATAGTGCGTGGGGCGTCGCGACTTCCCCAACGCATTCTTGAGCGCCGCGTAGGTCTCCGGGTTGTTGTAGTCCCCGGACACGTACTGGAGGAGGGACAGGAGGCGACTGAGCGCGCGCTCTTCCATCGGGGCGCCGGACTGCGTGACGCTGTCGGTGACCCGCGCGCGCAGCTGC
>QHTW01000271.1:480-5593 GCA_003220955.1 Gemmatimonadota bacterium
CCGCTTGACCATCGCGTAGAGCGCGGGAAAAATCATCGTGTGGGCGAGGTCACCCGTCAGGCCGAACAATACCAGCGCATCGGACGCGGCCGAACGGTCAGTCATCCGGCGAGGGCGCGGTCGACAATCACCTGCGCCTCCTGCACGATGCGGTTCAACTGTTCCCTCCCCCGGAAGCTCTCGGCGTAAATCTTGTAAAGATCTTCAGTTCCCGATGGCCGAGCGGCGAACCACCCGGTCGCGGCGCTGACCTTCACGCCCCCGATTGGTGCGTGGTTGGCCGGAGCTTCGTTGATGATGCTCTGGACCTTTTCCCCGGCGAGCTCTGCGCACTGCACCTGGCCGGGTGAGAGCGCCGCGAGCCGCCGCTTTTGTGCCGGAGTCGCGGGCGCCTCGACCCGATCGTACGCCGGCGCGCCGAACTCGCCCGTCAATTCACCGTAGAGCTCTCCCGGGTCGCGGCCGGCCCGCGCCATGATCTCGGCCGCGAGCAGTGCCAGCACGATGCCATCCTTGTCCGTGGTCCACGCGGTTCCGTCGCGGCGCAGCAACGTCGCCCCGGCGCTCTCTTCCCCGCAAAAGCCGAGGGACCCGTCGCCGAGGCCTCCGACGAACCACTTGAAGCCGACCGGAACCTCGTGGAGCGGCCGGCCCAGCTTCGCACTCACCCGATCGATCATGCCGCTGCTCACGACGGTCTTCCCGACCCCGGCGTTCGTGCTCCACTGCGGCCGGTGCGGGAAGAGATGATGGATGGCGACGGCGAGATAGTGATTGGGTGGCAGCAGCCCCGTACTCCGCGTGACGACCCCATGGCGATCGTGATCGGTATCGCAGGCGAAGGCGATGTCGAAGCGGTCCCTCAGGCCGATCAGCCGCTGCATCGCATAGGACGACGATGGGTCCATCCGGATGCGGCCGTCCCAATCCACCGACATGAACCGGAACGTCTCATCCACGACATCGCTCACGAGCGTCAGATCGAGCTGGTAGCGCTCCGCGATGGGAGCCCAATAGTCGACGCCGGCCCCGCCGAGCGGGTCCACGCCCAGGCGCAGCCCCGCGCCGTGGATTGCTTCCATATCGATGACATTCCCCAGATCACGCACGTACGCGTTCAGATAGTCGTGCCGGTGCGTCGTGGCAGCACGCAGCGCCTTCTCGTATGGGATGCGTTTCACGCCTTCGAGGCCGCGCTCCATCAACTCATTCGCCCGGGCTTCAATCCAGCTGGTGACCCCGCTATCGGCTGGTCCCCCAGTGGGGGGGTTGTACTTGAAGCCGCCGTTGTCCGGCGGATTGTGCGACGGCGTGACGACGATGCCGTCGGCCAGCCCTGTGCTGCGTCCGCGGTTGTAGCACAAGATGGCGTGCGATACCGCGGGCGTCGGTGTGTAGGCATCGTGCTCGGCGAGCATGATGTCGACGCCGTTGGCCGCGAGTACCTCGACAGCGGTGGTGCAAGCCGGCACCGACAGGGCGTGCGTGTCGAAGCCGAGAAACAGCGGACCGTCGATCCCTTGCTGCCGGCGGTAGCGACAGATGGCCTCGCTGATCGCGAGCACGTGCCATTCGTTGAACGTCTTCTCGAACGACGACCCGCGATGGCCCGACGTGCCGAAGGCGACGCGCTGGGCAGGCACGGCGGGATCGGGGATCTCGGCGTAGTAGGCCGTGACCAGCTTCGCGACGTCGAGCAACATCGCCGGCGGAGGCGGATGACCCGCGAGCGGACTGATCGTCATGGCGTTAGCTCAGCGGCCGCCGCTGCATCCACGCACCAGCGCACTCGGCCATTGGACGGGGCGATCGCTTGCGCCGGTAACTCCTGCGGACGGCGGGGACCCTCGATCACTCGGCCGAGAATGCCCGCCTTGGCGCCACCGGAGACGAGGAACAAGACCTCGGCCGCGGCGTTGATGACCGCCGGTGTCAGGGTGATCCGCCACATGGACCCCGCGCTCGCACGTGCGGCCATCACCCAGCGTGTCTGCTCGTGAACGGCGGCGCCCCCGGGGAAGAGCGATGCGGTGTGCCCGTCCTCACCCAGTCCCAAGAGGACGAGGTCGATGCGCGCTCCCGTCGGCGTCTGGAGCAAGGCCCGCAGCGTCGCTTCGTAGGCTGCCGCGGCAGTCGCAGGATCGTCTTCGCCATGGATGCGGTGCACATTCGCTGCGGGGACCGGTACATGGTCGAGTAGCGTTTCGCGGGCCATGCGGTAGTTGCTCTCTACATGGTCCGGGGGCACGCACCGTTCGTCCCCCCATAGGACGTGAACTCGGGACCACATCACCTCGGACACGAGAGCCTCCGTGCCCAACCGGAGGTAGGTGCGCGAGGCAATCGCCTCCGCCGCGGCCGCGACGAAACGTGCCGCCACCGCGTCGGCGAGCGCGGCGGCGCTGGGCAGCACCGCAAGATCAGCTCGCTGGTGAGCGACGGCCGTTTCCTCTGAGCCCTACAACTTCACTGCTTCTTATATCGCCAAGCCGCGATGCTTGGCCCCGCCGGCTTCAGCTCGAACTGCTGCGCCTGCCCAGGCGGCGTCGGCGCCACTTTCACGGTATCGGTGGCGACCACCTGCCCCTGAAGACTAAGGAACTCGAAAACGATGTTGTACGGCTGATTCTGCCGCTCGCGCGTGTTGGTGACCATCACCTTCACGTCGCGCCCGGTATCCGTCGAGTCGAACAGGGTAATCGCCACATCCCCCACCAACGTCGAATCGGCAATCTTGTAGTAATACAACGCCGAGTCGATCTGGTGGTTCTGCTGCTGCGCATAGGCCATGATCTTGATCGACTGGCGGTTCATCGGATCGACGGAAAGCAGCCGGCGCGACATCGCCAGCGCGTTCACGGAGTCGTGCAGTCCCAATGACGTGTTCGCGAGGAAAATCAACGTCTCGCGATAGTAGGGATTTATCCTGAGTGCGGCGCTCAGGGCCTGAGCCGCGAGCGTGAATGCTTCCTGCGAGTTCGCGAAGTACGCCTTGGCCATCGCCCGGCTCGTGGAATCACACGTCGCGCGAATCCGTGCCAGAGGTGGGGGCGGCCGCTTCGCCCGCGCCGCGCTGCGACAGCTCGCGCCCACCGCGGATGTGTCGGGATCCTCCGGCACGCTCTGGGAGATCTCGG
The DNA here is from genome assembly GCA_003220955.1 of Gemmatimonadota bacterium. Classification (GTDB taxonomy): domain Bacteria; phylum Gemmatimonadota; class Gemmatimonadetes; order Gemmatimonadales; family GWC2-71-9; genus 20CM-2-65-7. Next base: position 3,618 of record QHTW01000271.1, read on the forward strand.
CACCGACCCGATAGAGTTGGTAATAGCCCATCGAGTCGCCCCTGCTCACGATCTGCCGGTAGATCGTGAACGCACTGTCCTTGTAAGCCGGGTCCTTAGTCGAAAGGTTCATGTAAAGGCTGCCCAACGCGGCCATAATCTCGGGATCGTTGGGATAGATCTTGAGATACTCCCGATAGGTCGCCTGCGCCTCGGGCAGCTTTTGCAGGCTGTGCTGAATGCGTCCCAAATTGTACAGCGCGTCTTTGCGATCTTGCGCGAACTTGGGGTCCGCCGCGGCGACGTCCGCGGCGCGCCGGAAATAGAACAACGCCGAATCGGACTGGCCGGCGTTGTAGAACAGAATGGCGGAGTACTTGAATCCGGTGGGCTCGTTCGGCAGCAGCGCGTTGGAGCGGCGGAACGAGGCGATCGCGGAGTCGTTGTGGTTCGCCTGCCAGGCGGCGATCCCCGCGTTGAACGCCGGCACCCACAAGTACCGCCGCCACAGACCGATGTCGACCGCGCACTGCGGCTTGAGCGCCTCCGCATGGCGGAACGCCGAATCGACGCCCTGCGGGTCGTCGGTCATGACGTAGTAGCGCCCCAGGTAGTACCACGCCGCCGGGTTCTTGTCCTGATCGCCCGTGACGGCCTGCGTCAGCACGCGCTGCGCGTCGGCCAGATCCTTCTTTCGCTGATCCTCGAATTTCGTCGTGGTCGCGCTCTTCAAGTACATGTAGCCCTGGTTGACCAGAAAATGACCGGGTTTCAGGTCGCATTTGGGATCCGCCCACCGCCCCGCCTGCTGTTGTTGTTGCTGCTGCTGCTGCTGCGCCGCCAGGCGCACGGCAAGCATACACAACATGAAGACCGAGAGATTGCGAACCGTTCGCACGTTCACTCCTTGGCTTTAGCGAGAAGAGCCTCGGCGTCGCGCTCGACGGCGCGCGCCACCTCCAGCGGCGGGCGCCCCAATACCTGCGCCGCCGCCAGCACGTCATCGTATTCTGGCTTCACCCGGAGGTTGCCGCCATCCAGCACTTTCACCCGCACCGCGACGCCGTCCAGCCGCACGGTGAGCTGATGACGCGGCAGCGTCGCACGCTCGGCGATCCAGCGCCGCACGCCGGCGGTGGTGCTGTGACGGAACAGCTCCGCCGTCACGGCGTCCGCCAGCGTCTCGGGGGCCATCACCTCCACGCGAAATCCCGAGCGGCCTTTCTTCATTTGCACCTGCCAGGTTTGCACGTCGAGCGCGCCCGCACTCACCAGCGCTTGCCGCAGCGGCTCCACGTACTCGGGGCTCATGTCATCTACATCCGTGGCGAGTAGCACGACGCGGCCCGCTTCGCTCGCTGTTTCGGCAAGCAGAATGCGGAGTGCGTTCGGATAGGACTTGGGATCGCGCTGCCCCGCGCCCCAGCCGCTGCTCACCATCCGCCAGCGATCGGGCGGCGCGCCTGCCGAGAGCACTCGCAGCAGCGCTGCGCCCGTCGGTGTCGTCGCTTCACCCTCCACCTGCGCCGTGGACGTCACCTCGAGTCCTTCCAGCAAGATGGCGGTCGCCGGAGCGGGCACGGGCAGGCGGCCATGGGCCGATTCCACCCAGCCCTGCCCCACGGCCACGGGAAAGTGATGCACGGCTTCGACCCCGAGCCGTTCAAACCCCTCGATGGCACCGACGATGTCCAGTACCGCGTCGACAGCGCCGACTTCGTGCAGATGCACCTTCTCGGGCGCGACACCGTGGACGCGTCCCTCCGCCTCGCCCACGAGGCGAAACGCACGTACGGCGCGCTGTTTGACCCAATCGGAGATCGGCGCACGTTCGACCAACTGGAGGAGGTCACCGACGTGGCGGCCGTGAGGCTGCTCGGGGATGTCGAATTGCACCTGCCTGCAGGTAATGCCCGCCCGGCGAACATCCCGCACCGTAACGCCGATGTCACCGATACCAAGCCTTGCGGGCAACTCCTCGAGCCACGAGACGGGGA